>NZ_DFMB01000031.1:0-15387 GCF_002375325.1 Marinobacter sp. UBA3604 | reverse complement strand
ACGCTCAAATTTTGCTTTAGACACGGTTACACCTCTTCCTGTTTCTTAAGTCCTGGGGATCAACCCTTTTTAATGATCGCTTCGGCAATGTTCGAGGGAGCTTCCATATAGCGCGAGAACTCCATCGCATAAGACGCCCGACCCTGCGTTGCAGAACGCAGATCGGTGGCGTAACCGAACATCTCCGACAACGGAACCTCGGCACGGATTGTTTTGCCCGATGGGCCGTCTTCCATACCCTGCACCAGACCACGGCGGCGGTTCAGGTCACCAACAACGTCACCCATATAATCTTCAGGAGTGACAACCTCAACCCTCATCAGAGGCTCGAGAAGTGCCGGATTGGCTTCCAGTGCGCCTTTCTTCATGGCCATGGAGCCTGCGACCTTGAACGCCATTTCGTTGGAGTCCACATCATGGTAGGAACCATCGTACAGCGTGGCCTTGATCCGCAGCAGCGGGTAACCGGCCAGACAGCCGTTCTGCATCTGCTCTTCAATACCTTGCTGAACGGCGGGGATGTATTCCTTGGGAACCACACCACCAACGATTTCATTCACGAAGATAAAGTTCTCGCCATCTTCCTCATCAAGAGGCAGCGGCTCAAGCTTCAGCTTGACGTGACCGTACTGACCACGACCACCGGACTGACGTACAAACTTACCTTCAACATCCACGTTCTTGCGGATGCACTCACGATAAGCCACCTGCGGCTTACCAATGTTCGCTTCCACCTTGAACTCGCGACGCATACGGTCAACGATGATATCCAGGTGAAGCTCACCCATACCAGAGATAATGGTCTGGCCAGATTCTTCATCAGTGCGAACACGGAATGAAGGATCTTCCTGTGCCAGCTTACCCAGGGCAACACCCATTTTCTCCTGGTCCGCCTTGGACTTCGGCTCAACGGCTACAGAAATAACCGGCTCAGGGAACTCCATGCGCTCCAGGATGATCTTGTGGTTCTCGTCACACAGGGTATCACCAGTAGTGACACTCTTCAGGCCGATTGCCGCAGCAATATCACCCGCGAGAACTTCCTTGATTTCCTGGCGCTCTTTGGAGTGCATCTGAACCATACGGCCGACGCGCTCTTTCTTACTCTTTACGGAGTTGTATACCGCATTACCGGACTCCAGCTTACCGGAGTAAACCCGGAAGAAGGTGAGAGTACCAACGAACGGGTCGGTAGCAATCTTGAACGCAAGCGCAGAGAACGGAGCGTCGTCGTCAGCCTGACGAGTCTCTTCGGTTCCATCTTCGTCAACTTCACCACGGATCGCCTTAACTTCGTCCGGCGCAGGCAGGAATTCGATAACCGAATCCAGTACCGCCTGAACGCCCTTGTTCTTAAAGGCAGAACCGCATGTTGCAACAACAATCTCGTTGGCGAGCGTACGGATACGCAAACCTTTCTTGATGTCTTCGATGCTCAGCTCACCTTCTTCGAGGTAGCGCTCCATCAACTCTTCGTTAGCTTCCGCAGCCGCTTCCATCATTTCTTCTCGGTACTTCGCAACCTCGTCAGCCATCTCGGCCGGAACGTCGCGCTGGTCATAAGTAGCGCCAGCGTCGTCTTCGTTCCAGTAAATCGCCTTGTTACGAATCAGGTCAACCAGGCCGGCGAACTCGTCTTCAGCACCGATCGGTAGCTGGATGGGAACGGCAGTCGCACCCAGACGGTTCTTGATCTGATCAACAACGCGCAGGAAGTTGGCACCAGCACGGTCCATCTTGTTGACGAACACCATGCGGGGCACTTCGTACTTGTTGGCCTGACGCCAAACAGTCTCAGACTGCGGCTCAACACCTGAGGAGCCACAGAACACGACAACCGCACCGTCGAGCACACGCAGGGAACGCTCTACCTCGATGGTAAAGTCGACGTGCCCCGGGGTGTCGATGATATTGATGCGGTGTTCGGGATACTGCTTATCCATGCCCTGCCAGAAACAGGTGGTTGCAGCAGACGTGATGGTAATACCACGCTCCTGCTCCTGCTCCATCCAGTCCATGGTCGCCGCGCCATCATGAACCTCACCGATTTTATGGGAAATGCCTGTGTAGAACAGAACCCGCTCGGTGGTTGTGGTCTTGCCCGCATCAACGTGCGCACAAATACCAATGTTTCTGTATCTCTTGATCGGAGTCTTGCGTGCCACTGTATGAACCTCGGCTGATTAGAAACGGAAGTGAGAGAACGCCTTGTTGGCTTCTGCCATGCGATGAACGTCTTCGCGCTTCTTAACAGCGGAGCCCTTGCTATCAGCGGCATCCAGGATTTCACCTGCCAGACGCTGCGCCATGGACTTTTCACCACGCTTCCGTGAAAATTCTACGAGCCAGCGCATGGCCAGCGCGTTCTGACGGGAAGGCCGTACTTCGACAGGCACCTGGTAGGTAGCACCACCCACACGACGGGATTTAACTTCAACCATCGGCTGGATGTTTTCCAGGGCCTTCTCGAACATGTCGATCGGCTCTTCCTTGGACTTGTCGGCAACGATATCGAGCGCGCCATAAACAATGCGCTCAGCAACAGCTTTTTTGCCGCTTTCCATCACATGGTTGATGAACTTGGCCAGCCGTGCACTGCCGAATTTGGGATCCGGGATAATTTCCCGTTTTGCTGCAACTCTTCTTCTAGGCATCGATAAGCCCTTATCTATTAAAAGGTCTTCAGGAACCCCTGAGATAGCATCAGCTACTCAGCCTTACTCTTACCGTTCTACGTAGCAACGATAAAAGACACCCGTGTGGGACATCAGGACTTGGGTCGTTTTGCACCGTACTTGGAGCGGCCCTGCTTACGGTTCTGCACACCCTGGGTGTCCAGTGTTCCGCGAACAGTGTGATAGCGCACACCCGGAAGGTCTTTTACTCGACCGCCACGGATCAGCACAACACTGTGCTCTTGAAGGTTGTGACCTTCACCACCAATGTATGAGGAAACCTCGTAGCCGTTGGTCAGGCGAACACGGCACACTTTACGCAGTGCTGAGTTCGGCTTCTTCGGCGTTGTGGTGTACACACGAGTACAAACACCACGGCGCTGCGGGCAAGCCTGCAGAGCAGGAACGTCGCTCTTGGCCGCTTTGCGTTTACGAGGCTTACGCACCAACTGATTAATCGTTGCCATGTAAGCAAACTCCAAAAAACCGTATCAATGAAACTTACCCCCGACAGGCGGGGGTAAAATTTGAGGGTCGCAAGTTTAAGCCTGCGACCCTGAACAGTCAAGATGACTGATCTCTTTTTGACCACCCGCCAGGTAAGTAACTACCGGCGGGTGGCGTTACCGGTCAACTCAGCTTTCGCGGTTGAGTTCGGCACTCAGAGCTTCTTCGACATCCGCTGCCGTTACGCCCTGCTCTTCCAGATCACGCTTGCGACGACGCTCTGCGTGGTATGCCAGACCGGTACCAGCCGGAATCAGGCGACCAACGACAACGTTCTCTTTCAGCCCGCGGAGGTAATCCCGCTTGCCGGTGACGGCGCCTTCGGTCAGAACCCGCGTGGTTTCCTGGAACGATGCCGCTGAAATGAACGACTCCGTCGCCAGAGATGCCTTGGTAATACCCAGCAACAAGCGCTCACAACGTGCGGTTTCCTTGTCTGCCGCTTCCGCTTTTTCGTTCTCTTCCATGAACTGGGTAATTTCTACCTGATCGCCAGCCAGCAGGCTGGTATCACCGGCATCAGTGATCTCCACCTTACGCAGCATCTGTCGAACGATAACCTCAATATGCTTATCGTTGATGACAACACCCTGCAGACGGTAAACGTCCTGGATTTCGTTGGTGATGTACTTGGCCAACGCAACCACACCCAGAAGACGAAGGATGTCGTGCGGATTGGACGGGCCATCAGAGATAACCTCACCCTTCTCGACCGTTTCACCCTCGAACACGTTCATCTGGCGATGCTTGGGAATCAGAACCTCATACGGATCCGCATCCTTCGGCGTAATCACCAGACGTTTCTTGCCCTTGGTTTCCTTGCCGAAGGACACCACACCACTGACTTCAGCCAGGATGGACGATTCTTTCGGACGACGGGCCTCGAACAGGTCGGCAACACGCGGCAGACCACCGGTGATATCCCGGGTCTTCGAGCTTTCCTGCGGAATACGGGCAACCACGTCACCCAACTCGATCTTGGCGCCATTGGCCATGGTCACCAGCGCGTTGGCCGGCAGGAAGAAGATCGCGGTACCACCACCTGGCAACTCAACATCGTTACCCTTGTCGTCGATCAGCTGAATGGCAGGACGAATGTCCTTACCAGCCGCCGGACGCTCTTTCGGGTCGATAACCTCCATCGTGGAAAGACCCGTCAGCTCATCAGTCTGGGTACGGACGGTAATGCCCTGATCCATGTTGACGAACTTGGCGGTACCTTCCGCTTCAGCGATGATTGGGTGCGTGTGCGGATCCCACTTGGCAACCGCAACCCCTGCTTCCACGGCGTCGCCGTGCTTGACAGACAGCACCGCACCATAGGGCAGCTTGTACCACTCGCGCTCACGACCCTGCTCATCGGCAATGGCCAGCGCTGAGGAACGGGACACAACAACCAGACTGCCGTCGCTCTTCTCGATCGATTTCAGGTTGTGCAGACGAACGGTGCCGCCGTGCTTGACCTGGATATTGTCAACCGCTGATGCCCGGCTTGCCGCACCACCGATGTGGAAGGTACGCATGGTCAGCTGGGTACCCGGCTCACCGATGGACTGTGCAGCGATAACACCGACAGCCTCGCCCACATTGACCTCGTGGCCACGGGCAAGATCACGGCCATAACACTTGGAGCAGATACCGTGGCGAGTCTCACAGGTGATCGCAGAGCGAACCCAGACTTCGTCCACACCGGCACGCTCAAGGGATTCAACCGCTTTCTCGTCCAGCAGGACGCCGGCCTCGACAACGGCATTATCCTTGTCCGTTGGCGTAAAGGCTGCACGGGCCGTAACACGACCAAGCACACGATCACCCAGCGGTACAACAACGTCGCCACCCTCGATGTGCGGCGTCATCAACAGACCTTCTTCGGTACCACAGTCGGTTTCGGTAACGACCAGATCCTGGGAAACGTCTACCAGACGGCGAGTCAGGTAACCTGAGTTCGCGGTCTTCAGTGCCGTATCCGCCAGACCCTTACGGGCACCGTGGGTGGATATGAAGTACTGGAGTACGTTCAGACCCTCACGGAAGTTCGCAGTGATCGGCGTCTCGATGATGGAGCCGTCCGGCTTCGCCATCAGGCCACGCATACCAGCCAGCTGGCGAATCTGAGCCGCGGAACCCCGGGCGCCCGAATCAGCCATCATGTAAACCGAGTTGAACGACTCCTGCATCAAGTCTTCGCCGTCCTCACCTTTAACTGGCTTGCCGTCTGGCCCGATAACCTGCTCCTTCGAGAGCCGATCCATCATCGCCTTCGACACTTTGTCGTTGGCACGGGACCAGATATCGATAACCTTGTTGTACTTCTCACCCTGGGTCAGCAGACCGGATGCGTACTGGGTCTCGATGTCCTTGACTTCCTCGGAGGCAGCATCCACCAACTCGTATTTCTCGGGAGGAATCTCGAAGTCGTTGAAGCCGATCGAGATACCGGAAACCGTCGCATAGTGGTAGCCCATGTACATGAGCTGGTCAGCAAAGATAACGGTATCCTTGAGGCCGGCATCACGGTAACAGGTGTTGATCAGATTCGAGATCGACTTCTTGACCATCGGCTTGTTGACCAGCTCATAGGACAGGCCGTCAGGAACGATATCGAACAACAGCGCACGACCGACCGTGGTGTCAACGATCTTGTACTCTTCGGTACGCTCGCCGTCTTCCTGGATCGTGACTTCCTTGACCCGGACCTTGACGATCGCCTGAAGGTCAACCTTGCCAGCACCATAGGCACGGTGCGCTTCTTTAACATCGGCAAACACCATGCCTTCACCGACGGCACTCTTGCGCTCGCGGGTCATGTAGTAAAGACCCAGTACCACGTCCTGGGACGGCACGATGATCGGCTCGCCGTTGGCCGGCGACAGCACGTTGTTGGTGGACATCATCAACGCACGGGCTTCGAGCTGGGCTTCCAGGGTCAGCGGCACGTGTACCGCCATCTGGTCACCGTCGAAGTCGGCGTTGTAGGCCGCACACACCAGCGGATGCAGCTGAATGGCCTTGCCTTCGATCAGTACCGGCTCGAACGCCTGGATACCCAGACGGTGAAGAGTCGGTGCCCGGTTCAGCATGATCGGATGCTCACGGATGACCTCGTCCAGGATATCCCAGACCACGCCTTCCTCACGCTCGACCATCTTCTTGGCGGCCTTGATGGTGGTCGCCAAGCCACGGTGCTCAAGCTTTGAGAAGATGAACGGCTTGAACAGCTCCAACGCCATCTTCTTGGGCAGACCACACTGATGCAAACGCAGGTACGGACCAACCACGATCACGGAACGACCGGAGTAGTCCACACGCTTACCGAGCAGGTTCTGACGGAAGCGACCTTGCTTACCCTTGATCATGTCGGCCAGGGACTTCAGCGGACGCTTGTTGGTACCAGTGATGGCGCGACCACGACGGCCGTTATCCAACAGCGCATCAACCGCTTCCTGTAGCATCCGCTTCTCGTTGCGCACAATAATGTCCGGAGCATTCAGCTCCAACAGGCGCTTGAGGCGGTTGTTACGGTTGATCACCCGGCGATACAGGTCGTTCAGGTCAGAGGTGGCAAAACGGCCACCATCCAGCGGCACCAGCGGACGAAGATCCGGCGGCAGAACCGGCAGAACGGTCATGACCATGTCGCCCGGCTTATTGCCGGAATACAGGAAAGCCTCAAGAATCTTCAGGCGCTTGCTGAACTTCTTGATCTTGGTCTCGGAGTTGGTCTGGGGAATCTCTTCCCGCAAGGCCTCAACCTCGGCCTGCAGATCAATACCTTCCAGCAGCTCCTGGACGGCTTCGGCACCCATGCGGGCATCGAATTCGTCACCGAACTCTTCAAGGGCTTCGTAATACTGCTCGTCGTTCAGCAATTGACCGCGCTCAAGCGTCGTCATGCCCGGCTCGATCACGATGAACGACTCAAAATACAGGACCCGCTCGATATCGCGCAGGGTCATGTCCAGCATCAGGCCGATGCGGGACGGCAGTGATTTCAGGAACCAGATGTGGGCGACCGGGCTGGCGAGCTCGATGTGACCCATGCGCTCACGGCGCACACTGGCCAGTGCCACTTCAACACCGCACTTCTCGCAGATGACACCACGGTGCTTGAGCCGCTTGTACTTGCCGCACAGGCACTCGTAATCCTTGATCGGGCCGAAGATCTTGGCACAGAAAAGACCGTCACGCTCAGGCTTGAACGTACGGTAGTTGATGGTCTCAGGCTTTTTGACCTCACCAAAAGACCATGAACGGATCATGTCAGGCGACGCCAGGCCAATACGAATGGCGTCAAATTCCTGCTTCTGGTTCTGGTTTTTGAGAAGATTCAGCAAATCTTTCATCAGTAACAGCTCCGGATGGCGTTATTCTCGGGCGGGTACCGACCGGTACCCGCTCACGCTGCCAAAAACAATTCGGCTCAGTCGGATTCCAGCTCGATGTCGATACCCAGCGAGCGGATTTCCTTGACCAGAACATTGAAGGACTCGGGCATGCCCGGCTCCATACGATGATCGCCATCGACAATGTTCTTGTACATCTTGGTCCGACCATTCACATCATCAGACTTCACGGTAAGCATTTCCTGCAGCGTATACGCCGCACCGTAGGCCTCGAGTGCCCACACTTCCATCTCACCGAAGCGCTGACCACCGAACTGCGCCTTACCACCCAGCGGCTGCTGGGTAACCAGGCTGTACGAACCGGTGGAACGAGCGTGCATCTTGTCGTCGATCAAGTGGTTCAGCTTGAGGATGTACATGTAGCCAACCGTTACCGGGCGGTCAAATTCATCACCCGTACGGCCGTCATACAATACAGTCTGGCCAGTCGTACTCAGACCTGCCAGCTCAAGCATACGCTTGACCTCTGCTTCCTTGGCACCGTCGAAGACCGGCGTTGCCATGGGGACACCTGCGCGCAGATTGTTAGCCAGGGCCAGGATCTCTTTGTCACTCAGCGAATCCAGGTCCACCTTGGTGACCTCGTCCGAGTGGTTATAGATCTCGTCCAGCAAATTGCGGAGCTCAGCGATCTTACGCTGCTCATCCAGCATCTGGCTGATGCGCTCACCCAGCCCTTTGGCTGCTGCACCCAGGTGCGTTTCAAGAACCTGACCGACGTTCATCCGCGACGGAACACCCAAGGGGTTGAGAACCACGTCAACTGTGTTGCCATGCTCATCATAAGGCATGTCCTCAATCGGCATGACCGATGAAATAACACCCTTGTTACCATGACGTCCGGCCATCTTGTCGCCCGGCTGAATCCGACGCTTGATCGCGAGGTACACCTTGACGATCTTGAGAACACCCGGGGCAAGGTCATCACCCTGCTGAAGCTTGCCTTTCTTATCGTCAAAGCGCGCTTCGTGCTCTTTTTTGCGATCTTCAAGACCCTGCTCGGATTTTTCAAGCAGCTCATTCAGCGCCTCATCTTTCATCCGTAGCTTGAACCAGTCGTCGCGCGGCAACTCTGCCAGGTACGATTCGTCCAACTTGGCGCCTTTCTTGAGACCAGGACCACTGATGACTTCCTGCCCCTTGAGGGCATTGGTCAAACGCTCGAAGGTGGCACCTTCTACAATGCGATACTCGTCCTTCAGGTCCTTGCGATACTCGTCCAACTGCTCTTTTTCGATGGACTGGGCACGCGTGTCCTTTTCGATGCCGTCACGGGTAAAGACCTGAACGTCGATAACCGTGCCACGGGTGCCAGTGGGCACACGTGAGGACGTGTCCTTCACGTCCGAAGCCTTCTCGCCGAAGATGGCCCTCAGCAGCTTCTCCTCCGGGGTCAACTGGGTTTCACCTTTCGGTGTTACCTTGCCAACCAGGATATCGCCAGGACCTACTTCCGCACCGATATACACGATGCCGGACTCATCCAGCTTGGACAGCGCACTTTCACCAACGTTCGGAATATCCGCGGTGATTTCCTCGCTACCCAGCTTGGTATCCCGAGCCACACAGGTCAGTTCCTGAATGTGGATGGTAGTCAGGCGGTCTTCCTGAACCACTTTCTCGGAAATGAGGATCGAGTCCTCAAAGTTGTAACCGTTCCAGGGCATGAACGCGATACGCATGTTCTGCCCCAGAGCCAGCTCACCCAGATCCACGGACGGGCCGTCAGCCAGCACGTCACCACGGGCAATTTCATCGCCCTGGTTAACAATGGAGCGCTGGTTGATACAGGTGTTCTGGTTCGAACGGGTGTACTTGGTGAGGTTGTAGATATCCACACCAGCATCACCGGCTTCAGTCTCATCGTCGTTGACACGTACCACGATACGGGCCGCATCGACGCTCTCGATCACACCACCGCGACGAGCGGTTACGCAAACGCCAGAGTCCTGGGCCACGGTACGCTCAACACCAGTACCTACCAAGGGCACCTGCGAACGCAACGTCGGAACCGCCTGGCGCTGCATGTTGGAGCCCATCAGTGCACGGTTGGCGTCGTCGTGTTCCAGGAACGGAATCAGCGAGGCTGCTACCGACACTACCTGGCGCGGTGAAACGTCCATGAAGTTGACGTTTTCCGGCGGCGTTACCGTGAACTCGTTCTGATGACGAACCGTTACCAGCTCATCAGACAGACGCTTGTTCTCGTCCATTGCCGCACTGGCCTGGGCGATGATGTAGTTGCTCTCTTCAATGGCCGACAGATAAACCACTTCATCGGTCACCTCGCCGTCAACCACCTTCCGGTACGGACTCTCAAGGAAACCGTAAGAATTGGAGCGGGCGTAGGTTGCCAGCGAGTTGATCAGACCGATGTTCGGGCCTTCCGGCGTCTCGATCGGACACACACGACCATAGTGAGTCGGATGTACGTCACGAACCTCAAAGCCGGCACGCTCACGGGTCAGACCACCTGGACCGAGAGCCGAGATACGACGCTTGTGAGTCACTTCCGACAGCGGGTTGTTCTGGTCCATGAACTGGGACAGCTGGCTGGAGCCAAAGAATTCCTTCACCGCAGCCGCTACCGGCTTGGCGTTGATCAGATCCTGAGGCATCAGGCCTTCGCTTTCCGCCAGACTCAAACGCTCGCGCACAGCACGCTCAACACGCACCAGGCCAACGCGGAACTGGTTCTCCGCCATCTCACCCACACAACGAACTCGACGGTTGCCCAGGTTATCAATGTCGTCGACATTGCCCTGACCGTTACGAATATCGATCAGCGTCTTGAGGACGTCGATGATGTCGTCATGGGTCAACGTGCCTTCGCCGGTGCTTTCTTCGCGACGCAGGCGACGGTTCAGCTTCATTCGGCCAACGGAGGACAGGTCATACCGCTCTTCAGAGAAGAACAGGTTGTTGAACAGGTTCTCGGCCGACTCTTTGGTGGGCGGCTCACCCGGGCGCATCATGCGATAGATCTCAACCAGCGCCTCGAGGGGCGTGCGGGTTGGGTCGATGCGCAGCGTATCCGACATGAACGGACCACAATCCAAGTCGTTGGTGTACAGAGTTTCAATTTCTGTAACGCCAGCGTCGAGAATCTTGGCGACAACTTCTTCGGTCAGCTCGGTATTACACTCAACCAGAACCTCTCCGGACTTGGTGTCCACCATGTCTTTCGAGAGTACACGGCCGTAAAGGTATTCCGTCGGCACTTCCAGCTCGGTCAAGCCCGCTTTTTCAAGCTGCTTGATATGACGAGCGGTGATCCGGCGACCCTCTTCAACGATGACGGAGCCCTTCTTGTCCTTGATGTCGAACGTCGCAATGTCACCGCGCAGGCGACTTGGAACCAGCTCGAGCTTGCACACCTCAGGACCGATACTGAACTTACTGGTATCAAAGAACATCTCCAGCATCTGCTCTGAGTTATAACCCAGGGCACGCAGGAGAATAGACGCGGGCAGCTTGCGGCGACGGTCGATACGGACAAAGACCGAGTCCTTGGCGTCGAACTCGAAGTCCAGCCAGGAACCACGGTAAGGAATCACCCGCGCCGAATACAACAGCTTACCTGACGAGTGGGTCTTACCCTTGTCATGATCGAAGAACACACCGGGTGAACGGTGGAGCTGGGAAACGATAACACGCTCGGTACCGTTGATAACGAAGGTACCGTTCTCGGTCATCAGGGGCATTTCGCCCATGTAGACTTCCTGCTCTTTAATATCCTTGATCGCCTTGTTGGACGATTCCTTATCATAAATGATAAGTCTTACTTTCACCCGCAGCGGTGCTGCGTAGGTGACGCCCCTAAGCTGGCATTCCTTGACGTCAAATACCGGCTCGCCGATGCGGTAACTCACGTATTCGAGTGCGGCGTTGCCAGAATAACTGACAATCGGGAATACGGATTTGAATGCTGCGTGGAGACCGGTTTCCCGACGATTTTCGGGCGCGGCTTCACTTTGGAGGAAGTCCCGGAACGAATCCAGCTGTATAGACAGCAAATAGGGAACATCCATCACGGACGGCAATTTACTAAAATCTTTGCGAATCCGCTTTTTCTCAGTATAGGAGTAAGTCATCTGCATTCCCCAGCTTTAGACCTGATACCTGGTATCAAGAAGCAACCATTTTCATGCTTCGGGGCCGAATTGCTCGGCTTACTGCGCCGTCTTGAACAAGACTCTCGCTGTAGGTTATAGATTCTGACAGCACCACTGAATCGGCGTTCAGAGTCTATAGCATATACAACAGAAAAAGGCCGGTGGCACATGGCCACCAGCCTGTCCATGCTTAACGCACGGTTTCGATCAAAAGCCAACTCTTACTTGAGCTCAACAGAAGCGCCTGCTTCCTCAAGCTTCTTCTTGGCTTCTTCAGCGTCGTCTTTGCTCGCCGCTTCCTTGATAACGGAAGGAGCGCTGTCGACCATTTCTTTCGCTTCTTTCAGACCCAGGCCAGTCAGTTCACGAACGGCCTTGATGACGTTAACTTTCTTCTCACCAGGACCGGTAAGAACAACGTCAAATTCAGTCTGCTCTTCAGCAGCAGCGGCTTCGCCACCGGCGGCAGCCGGAGCAGCAGCTACAGCAGCAGCGGCGGATACGCCGAATTTTTCTTCCATTGCTTCAACCAGCGCAACAACGTCCATTACGCTCATTTCGGCAATTGCGTTCAAAATGTCTTCGTTAGACAGAGCCATGACTTTCTCCCAAAAATATAAAAATGGTGTTCAACAGAATCAAGCAGCTTCTTGCTTCTGGTCTCGAACTGCCGCAACAGCACGGGTCACTTTCGTTGGAACTTCGTTCAGTGTCCGCGCAAGCTTGGTGATCGGTGCCTGTGTTACAGCGGCCAGCATCGTCAACGCCTCGTGGCGTGTCGGTAGCTTGGCAAGGCGATCAATCTGGTCTGCGCCCATCAGCTCACCGCCGACAGCCAGGCCCTTGATCTCGAATGCCTCTTTCTCTTTGGCAAAATCCTTCAGCAGGCGCGCAGCCGCACCCGGATCTTCCATAGAGAACGCCAGAATTGTCGGGCCGACCAGCGCCGCATCAATACACTCGAACTCAGTACCGCGGATTGCGATCTTCGCCAGGTTGTTACGAACAACCTTTAGATGAACGCTTTCAGCGCGGGCCTTCGCTCGCAGCGCCGTCATATCACCTGAGGTGATACCACGGTAGTCAGCCAGAACAACAGACAGAGCACCACCGGCAGTCTCGTTGACTTCAGCGACGATCGCTTTCTTGTCTTCGAGTCTAATTGCCACTGGATTTCTCCTCGATTTCGCCGGGCATATTCCCGGCAAACCCACATATACCCCTCGCGGGGCTCCCAACGGTGTTTGGGTTCAGAGAGAACGTCTTCACACCGTCTGCGCAGGCGTTGCTTTAACCCTTCCAGCATCTCTTCTATAAAAAGAGCGCTTCGGGGGCCTGCGGTCTTTGACAGCCTTGGCTTCCGCCCAGACTACAAAGTAACTACCGAACAAAGCCTCAGATGCTCAGAGCGCTCTGATCGATAGTCAGGCCAGGACCCATCGTCGACGACAGGGTTACCTTCTTGAGGTAAACACCTTTCGAAGAAGACGGCTTGGCCTTTTTCAGGTCCGCGATCAGAGCTTCAAGGTTTTCCTTGATGTTCTGCGCAGAGAATTCCACATTACCCATCGGCGCATGGATGATACCGTTCTTATCAGTACGGTAACGCACCTGACCTGCCTTGGCGTTCTTTACAGCCGTCTCAACATCCGGGGTAACAGTGCCGACTTTCGGGTTCGGCATCAGGCCGCGGGGACCAAGAATCTGGCCCAGCTGACCAACAACACGCATGGCGTCCGGAGTGGCGATAACCACATCGAAATCCATGTTGCCTTTTTTGACTTCTTCCGCCAGGTCATCCATACCAACAATATCAGCACCGGCAGCGGTGGCTTTCTCGGCGTTGGCGCCCTGGGTGAATACCGCCACACGAACGGTTTTGCCAGTACCGTGAGGCAGAACAGTGCTGCTGCGCACAACCTGGTCTGATTTACGCGCATCGACGCCCAGATTGACGGCAACGTCCACGGATTCCTTGAACTTGACGTTACCGCCCAGCTCAACCAGCAACGCTACCGCTTCGTCAACGGAATATGCGCGGGTGGAATCGACTTTTTCACGAATCAGCTTCTGACGCTTGCTAAGCTTTGCCATGTTACAGGCCCTCCACGTTCAGGCCCATGCTACGGGCAGTTCCGGCAATGGTACGAACCGCAGCATCCATGTCGGCTGCAGTCAGATCCGGCTCTTTCGTCTTGGCAATTTCTTCCAACTGGTCACGAGTTACCGTGCCAACTTTGTCGGTATTGGGACGACCAGAGCCGCTCTTGATGCCGGCCGCCTTCTTCAGCAGCACCGGTGCGGGCGGAGTCTTGGTGATAAAGGTAAAGCTGCGATCACTGTAAACGGTGATAACAGTAGGAATCGGCAGGCCCGGCTCCATATCCTGGGTCTGTGCGTTGAACGCCTTACAGAACTCCATGATATTTACGCCACGCTGACCCAGCGCGGGACCAACGGGAGGACTCGGGTTGGCCTTGCCGGCAGCAACCTGAAGCTTGATGTACGCTTCAATCTTCTTAGCCATGATATTTCTCCTGTGGGTTCGAACGCCTCTCGGCTCCCCTGTATTTACAACTGCCAGTAGCAGACACAAAAAGCCCGCGTCGCCATAGCGCGCGAGCTCTCAGCATGTAAGGCTGCCGCTCAGTCTTTTTCGACTTGCCCAAACTCCAGCTCTACTGGAGTTGAACGACCGAAAATCAACACAGCAACCTTGACTCGACTCTTGTCGTAGTCAACTTCTTCAACCACGCCATTGAAGTCCGCAAACGGCCCTTCAGTGACGCGAACAATTTCGCCTGGCTCGAACAGAGTCTTCGGCTTGGGCTTGTCAGCACCGCTCTCAACACGGCGAAGAATGGCCTCTGCCT
The DNA here is from genome assembly GCF_002375325.1 of Marinobacter sp. UBA3604. Classification (NCBI taxonomy): domain Bacteria; kingdom Pseudomonadati; phylum Pseudomonadota; class Gammaproteobacteria; order Pseudomonadales; family Marinobacteraceae; genus Marinobacter; species Marinobacter sp. UBA3604. Next base: position 814 of record NZ_DFMB01000031.1, on the reverse strand, counting down.
CACGCTCTGTAATTGGGGCCGGCTTATCCTTGGTACCACCAATGAAACCAAGAACCCTGGGCGTATTCTTGACCAGATGCCAGGTGCCGTCATCCATTTCCATCTGCACCAGAACGTAGCCGGGATAGAACTTGCGCTCACTCTTGCGCTTCTTCCCGTCACGCATCTCAACGACTTCTTCAGTCGGCACAAGGATTTCGCCGAACTTCTCTTCCAAGTCATTGAGAGCAACACGCTCCCTGAGAGTGCGCATTACGTGCTTTTCAAAGCCAGAATACGCATGAACGACGTACCAGCGCTTAGCCATTGCCCACTCCTGTTACCCGATAACTCCGGAGACCAGCCAACTGATCAACGAATCCATACCCCACAGCATCAACGCCACAACCAATACAAACACAACGACGATGGCTGTGGTCTGGATCAGCTCCGGCCTGGTGGGCCATACGACCTTCCGGATTTCAACCCTGGCTTCCTTGAGCAGAGTCGCAAAACGCCGACCACGCTCGGTTTGGAGCGCCACAAAAGCAGCGACCAGAGCAAGAGCTACGAGAGCCAGCACCCGATACAGCAGTGACTCGGCATTAAAATACTGATTGCCAACGACGCCCGCTGCAATCAGAACAAATACGACCAGCCACTTTACTGCATCGAAGCTACTGGTCGAACGATCGGCTTTTGACTCCATAGGAATCAGCTTATGTATCCGGATGTTAAAAAATGGCAGGCCAGGAGGGAATCGAACCCCCAACCTGCGGTTTTGGAGACCGCTGCTCTGCCAATTGAGCTACTGGCCTGCACCGAAACAACTCAG
>NZ_DFMB01000046.1:0-116415 GCF_002375325.1 Marinobacter sp. UBA3604 | reverse complement strand
GTGACTCCCCCTCCTACTCGATCGGGCACGCCCGAGATGACTGGCAAGCTGGTGTTCGAATTCCCGTCGATTGATCAGGCCTGTCAGGCTGTCATGGGTTGCCATGTAGCTGAGTTCAGTCGACAGTCGATGGGATTCGGAAATGTCTTCCAGCACCGTTGTGAAATAAGCGGACGCACTGGGAGCATCCCACACACGGGACGCGGTGAGTCTGGCCCATAACAACGTGTTGTCTTTGCGAACGAGCCGATGTTCGGCGGTGTAACTGTCGATGGCCCCCGAATTAATGGCCCGCCGTTCTTCCCGGGCAACGTCCCAGTCTTCCGGATGAACCAGTTCCCAGTAGGGCCTGGGTACGAGTTCATCGGGCTGGTAGCCGAGAATGTCATAGGTGGCCCGGTTGGCGTTGACAATCCGGCCTTCGGTATCAATTCGGATAATGCCGATGGCGGACTGCTCGAAAATGGAACGAAAATTCTGTTCGGTGCGTTTGAGTAGTCTCACCAGCCGGAAGCCCAGGTACCAGGATAACAACGCCACGAGAATCAGAAATCCGGCGCTGACGACGGAGAGGAAGCTGGCAGACCAGCGGGATGCATCGCCCATGGCCAGACGGAATTTTCGGGCGCTTTTTTGCAAGCTCTCGTCCAGAACGGCAAGCCTTTCCCTCAGGGCGTCGAGTTTGTCGCGACTCGGAGAGGTCTTCAGCCATTCACGTTCCATCGCGTTGCCGATCTGGTCCAGCTCAAGTAGCCGTTCATCGGTTTCCGCCCAGGCTGCAATGGCACGTTCCAACTGGTCGAGCCATGAGAAAAGGCGGATCAGCAGTATCACCCCAGGTGTAGGCGGTGATTGCCGACTGCACTTGCACCACGGCGACCATGAAACACACGGTCAGGATGATCGTGAGGCACAGCCCTGCTACCAGCGCGGTCAGTTTCCGCTGAAGATTGGGTTGCTGTCCTTTGCTTCGCATGACTGCCGGTGCTCTCCACAAATCGCGCCAACAGATGGCTTTGTCTCGCTGGGTCTTCAGCTTACAGTGTATGCCCCAACAACCCCAGAACGCCGAGAATAATAAGATAACCCGCGACGATGTAGTTAAGCAGCTTTGGAAACACGAGTATGCCAATGCCCGCGCCCAGGCTGATCAGTGGCGCCAGTTCAAGGTGAAGTGTCATAAGAGTAATATCCCTGTCGAGTACGTTGGAGCGTGTTTTTCTATCTTTCATCGTAGTCGGTAAGTCTGCACAGTGCATCCACGCACGCCTCGATCTGTGACTCGCTCGCACTCGCGAATCCCATCACCAGCCCAGTTTGCGCGGTTCTTCCGATGTAGTGCTCGCTGAGGGCCGTGCTACCGAAACCCAGGTCTCTCAGTTGCTGGCTCAGGGCAAGGTCATCCACGTTGCCTTTCAGAACCAAATGCATTCCGGCACTTTCCGCTATGGGGACCAGCCTGCCGCCAAGCTTTTCGGTAACCCGTGCCTGAAAATGATGCCACTTATCACGATAGAGTTGGCGCATACGGCGCAGATGTCGTGTGAACTGGCCGCTGTCGATGAACTCGGCGATGGTTGCCTGGGTCAGTAATGGTGTCTCTCCGCCGCTGACACGCTTGACCCAGAGGAAATGGTCGACGAGTGCCTCTGGTACGATCAGGTAGCCGACGCGCAGGGCTGGCAGCAGTGTCTTACTGAAGCTGCCCACATAGAGAACGGGGGCGGTATCGAACATGCCCTGAATGGCTGCAAACGGTTTGTTATAGAAATGGAACTCGCTGTCGTAATCGTCTTCCACGATCCACGTCTGGTTTCGGCGCGCCCACTGTAGCAGTGCCATGCGCTGGGAGACATCGAGAATGCCGCCCATGGGGTATTGGTGAGTCGGTGTGCAGAACAGCAGTTTGGCGTCGCCAAGGCTGTCCAGAATGCCCACATCCAGAACCTGTTGCTTGAGTGGCACGGGTAGCAGTGGGTTGCCGTGGCGGCCAAGGGCGTATCGGGCGCCGCGGTAGCCGGGATTCTCAACAAAGACCCTGTCACCGGGTTCTAACAGCACGTCTGCAATCAGCGACAGCGCCTGTTGAGCCCCATTGGTCACGATCACTTGGTGTTCCTGGCAACGCACCCCGCGGGAGGCTCGCAAATAATCAGCAATGGCTCTGCGCAATGGCTGGTAACCCTGGGTTGTGTCATAGCCACGAAGGCTTCTTCGGCTCTCCTGATGGTGCAGTATTCGGTTCCAACTGCGAATGGGGAAGGCGTTGATGTCGGGCAGCCCGGGTTGGAAGGGCAGGTTGGCGTCTTCCCCAAGCTGCAGACGGCTGACGGGAGCCGGCGGCAGTGGCGGCAAGGTCATGGCCTGTGTGGTTTGAATGGCCCCTTCGTTGGGTTGGTTGATGGTCTGGTTGAGGTCTTTATGCACGAATACGCCTTGGCCAGCCCGGCTTTGCAAGAAACCTTCGGCTTTCAACTGGTCGTAAACGGCGTTGACGGTATTGCGGCTGACACCCAGGTCTGCCGCCAGCTGACGGCTGGAGGGCAGTTGGCTTCCCGGCAGGTAACGTCGATGGATAATGCGCTGGGACAGGTGTTGATAAAGCTGCGTTTGCAGCGGTGTGGTGTGCTCGAACCGTATATCGTCAATCACCTTAACTGGTCCTATTGAAATCTGTAATCTGGATCTTTCCATGGTATCAGATGTTTCTTCTAATAGAGGCGTACTTTGCAAAAGGAGCATACGATGTCTCGGAAGGAAATCACGGATATCCCTTTATCACTAACGTTATCACCGCCGTCATCACCGCTGTCTTGCTGTCCTCGCAGCCGGGTGAAGCGCGCGGCCAGGAGAGCCAGTTATGAGCGGGCGCCGGCTTACGCCCTGATCGATAGATTAAAAACAGCGCATGTGGGTTTTGTTGAAGAAGGTGAGCCACGCATTATCCCGATCACAGCGTGGCGTCTTGCTGACGACCTTTACCTGCATACACTCAGCGGTGGCAGGTTGGCGCAGACGCTGGCATCGGGACAACAGTTGTGCATTTCATTTGCCGTGACCAACCAGTGGGTAATGACTAAGTCAGCGTTCCACCACAGTGCCAACTATGAATCGCTGGTGCTGTTCGGCAGGGCCTCGCGAGTGTCGGATGATCGTGAGTTCGACGCCGCATTCCAGGCCATCATTAATCAGATTGAATCGGGCCGTTGGGAGCAGGTGCGTGCCCCCAATGCAAAGGAGCGCAAGGCGACGGCATTGTTCCGGATTCCGATCAGGGAGGGCGCGTTCAAAAGCAGGGATGGCGGTCCTGGAGAGGAACCCGAGGATATGGCGCTCCCGGTGTGGCACGGTGTGCTGCCCGCGTAGGGTGAGTGCAGGCGTTGATGCCCCCGATCGTTGGCCGGCAGGTTATGATTGGGGGTCATTCAAGGTAAACTGTGTTCACAATCGTTTCACTTACTTGCCAGATAACACAGGCAGCAACGCATGTCCGATGTTGATCCCCTGAAAGCCTTGTCCGATATCGCCAGTGATGCACATACCCGCATCCAGGCTGCCCATGAGCACATCAACCCGGTGTTGGAAGTGCGCCGGGGCATGCGTGATTCGGGTATTCCTGCGGATGTCATGACCATTGACTGTCTGCGCACCCGGCGCCGCATAACGTTGATCCTGCACGACAACCAGCCAGGCGTGTTGTTGTATCAGTTTGTGACCATCGATGATGAAGTGGGTGATGAGTTCCAGGGCATGGCGTTGTCGGAGGTCAGTGCCCAAACGCTGGTGGACTGGATGCAGGATTATTTTGGCTAAGCGGGCCCTTATGTCGGGCGCCTGACACACGAGGGGCAGCATGGAAGCATTATTGATTATTCTGGCACTTGGTCTTGCGATACTCCTGCCGGTGGGTTCCGTGCTGGGTATTCTTGCGTTTTCCCGACGTCGTGATCAGTCGGAACGCCTTGAGTCCCTGAACCGGGAAGTGTCCCGTTTGCGCGAAGAAGTGACTTATCTAAAGCAACATTTGGGCGGAAAAGACCAAGACCAGCCGGCCCCGGAGCTGGAGCTTGAACTCGACGAAGCCGTTGTCGAGAACGCGCCAGCCCCTTCTGAATCAAGCCCCTCTCCTGACACAAGCCCCTTTCCTGACACAAGCTCCCCGAGTGCGGATGCGACGTCACGCGATAAATCTCGCCTTGTCCAGGCCCTGAAGGATAACTGGATGGTCTGGCTTGGTGGACTGAGCGTTGGGTTGGCCGGTATTTTCATGGTCAGCCACTCCATCAACGCAGGAATGATCGGCCCATCGCAGCAATTGATGTTGGCGCTATTCAGCGGTCTTGCGTTGCATGCGGGAGCGGAGTACCTGCGTCGTCGCAACCGGGGTGCAAACGAAGTATTTGCGGCGCTGGCGGGTGGAGGCAGTATCACCCTCTATGCGGCATTGCTGGCGGGCGTTCACCATTACGGGCTGGTCGGCCCTACCGTGGGCCTGTTCGGGCTGGCTATTGTGTCTCTGGGTACCATGGTGCTGTCGCTGTTTCATGGCCCGTTGCTTGCTGTCATGGGGTTGAGTGGCGCCTATCTGGTGCCGTTATTGATCGGTGGCGATGATGGCAGCGTGGCTTTTGTGCTGTCTTACAGTTTCCTGATCACCGTCAGTTCGTTGATGTTGATGCGTTATGTCTATCGGGACTGGCTTTGGTACGCCACGTTATCCGGTGCGTTGCTGTGGTGGTTGGCCACGTCCAGCGGAGCCGCCATCGGCGCCTCAACAGCCTGGTACATCGCCGCCCTGTTTGTGGTGTTTGCCATGGTTCCGGTTCGCGCAAAGCAGGCGTTGCCGTATTTACGGGAAGTCTTGATATCCCTGCTGGTTGTCTGGGCACTATCGATGGTCGGGCAGGGCGACCGCCCGTTTTTCTGGAGCTGGCTTCTCATACTGCCAGCCGCAGCGCTGGTGCCGCAGAGCCGTGGAGCGCTCTGGTTCCTGCCCTGGGCTGCGGTGCTGGTCAGTGCGCTGGGATGGCTCGGATACGTTGGGCGCAATGGCACTGAGGTGACCTATGTTACGCAGATGGCGCCGGAGCATCAGGGTGGTTTGCTGTCCTACCTGATTGGGGCCGCCATACTCTCCACCGGGCTCGGGTTGTGGCACTGGGTTCGCCAGAATGATCGTCGCCGGTGGGCCTCCTTTACGCTGTTGTCGCCACTGGTTTGGGCGGTGCTGGGTTGGCTGTTAATACACGGCCACCAGACCTCGTCCGCCTGGTCGGTCGCGATGTTGCTGGTTGGCGGCGTTTACGGCGTGCTCGCGTGGAAGCTCGAAAGCATGCAGCGCTATCGGTTGGGCGTTGTCTGGGCAGTGATGGCGGCACACGTCAGCTATTCCCTGGCGGCGGTCATGATTGCCCGCGAGGCGTCACTCACCCTGGCCCTGTCTGCTCAGTTTGTCAGCCTTACCTGGCTGGCGCGGCGTTATCAGATGCCCGAGCTCTATCTGTTACTGAAGGTGGCCCTGGCGTTGGTGGTGGCACGGCTGACGTTCAACCCCTGGCTGCAGGATTACGATACCGATCTTCATTGGTCACTCTGGAGCTATGGTGGGGCGACGCTGTTTGCCGGCATTGCCACCTGGCTGGCGGGGAAGGATCGTGCCATTCGTCCTTGGTTGGAGGGGGCAACCCTGCATCTACTGGTGCTGTTCCTGGGTGCCGAGATGCGCTACTGGCTTTACGATGGCGATATTTTTTCCCAGCAGTACAGCTTTACCGAGGCCGCAATCAACACACTGCTCTGGGGTGCACTGGGCGTGACCTACACGGTGCGTGCCGGGGCGAGTGAGTCACTGGCCTGGTTGTACCGGTTGTTCTCGCGGATACTGGTTGCGCTGTCGACGTTGAGTTATCTCGCTCTGGTAACGCTGCACAATCCCTGGTGGGGCGGCGGCCCTATTGGTGATACACCGATCATCAACATGCTGCTTCCCGCCTACGGTGGCCCCATTCTGTTGGCGCTTGCGGTCAGCCGGTTTCCCTCGCTTGCGCCCCGGTTCTGGTCGTTGTGCGTGGCGTCTGCCGGTTTTCTGCTGTTCACCGCGCTGGAAATCCGACAACTCTGGCAGGGGAGTGACATGGGGCTGTCGTTCGGTATGTCAGAGGGTGAGCTCTACAGCTATTCGGTCGTCAGTCTTTTCTATGCCATTGGCGCTATTGCCTATTCCGCCAAGCGTGACAATGCGATGCTCTACAAGGCAGGTATGGCTCTGTTAGGCTTGGTGATTGCCAAGATTTTTCTCATCGATATGGCCGGTCTACAGGGGCTTTGGCGAGTGGCGGCCTTTATGGGGCTTGGGCTGGCGTTATTGGGATTGGCGTGGATGTATCGGAAAGCGCAGGGTATTGTGGCCCCACCGTCTGATTAGGCGGGGCCGTGAGAGGCCCCACCCTGTTAATTGCCGGTCAATTACTTCGCTGTGATGGTTTTCATCACAAGCTTGCCGTCTTTCTTGATGGGGCCGTCTTCCTTGGCGCCCAGGGTGTATTCGAAAATGCCGGTTTTCATGCCACCGTCTTCGCTATGAAGCATCAGCATCAGCATGTCGCCGGATTTGACGTCTTCGGTCAGGATGGCGGCCACGTCTGTGTTTTTACCCTTGCGAAGGGGAGCGTGTGCCACGACCGGGCCTGGCTTGCCACTCTCATCCGTGCGGTGCACCACGAGCCAGCCATTTTTCTCGGCAACCACTTTCTTGGCAGTCACGGTGCCGTCCGCTACTGACTGATTGTCTCCCCAAACCCCGACTTTCATGTTGTCCATTGCCAATGCGGAACCAGAAGCCAGAGTTGCGGCTAGAAATGCGCTTGTCATCAAATGCTTCTTCATTGTGTTCTCCTTGCTTTCGGGTTGATCCCATCTTGATGTCTTGTTCGATGGGTGTAACCACAGCTACGGGGTGTGATTCCCAAAAGTTTCAGTAAGGAAAAAAGAATCAGTGAGAGGGGTCGGATGTGGCATCAGCAACGGGATAAAGGTAGCCATGTATGGCCGGCCCGGTGGGCTGGCCAGTAGGTGAGCCGCCTTCGGGCTCTACGCTGATACCGAAGGTGGCTTTCTTCAGTAGTTCAGGATCGTAGTCACGAAGGGCTGCACGCTCCAGCTCAAAGTTGTCGTTGAGTACGCCCAGGGAGCGCGGATTCGGCCCGAGTGAATCGGCCTTTATCCACATCTGGTAGGATTTTCCCTGCATGGGTTCGGCTGTTACCGGACGAATCTGCATTTGACGGTTGTTGAGGTCTACCGAGAGCATGAAGGCCGGCTGCTGGTCATTCTGCTGGAACACGGCCACAAAAGATTGCGGGCCCTGCTCTGGCGCAGGTTGGAATATGAGAACGGCCACCAGCACCATGGCAGCGGCAGACGCCAGGGCCGTACTCCACTGCCAACGCCGGAGGCGCTTGTGCAGGGAAATCACGTTGGATTTATCGAGGCTGTCAGTATCGACACCTGCCCGGCGCGTCTCGAGGGCATCGATATCTTGTTCAATCCGCTGATACAGCTCGGGGTCTGGCGTGACCGGCGTTACTTCATCAGCCAGTGCAGACAAACGCTGCTCCCAGGCAGAGATCATCTCGTCGAGATCCGGTTCGCTTTGCCGACGCACGGCCACAGCGGCCCGCTCCCGGGCATCCAGTGTGCCCAGGACGAACTCTGCTGCCAGCATGTCCAGATCGTCGCGGTCGGTCATGGTGTGAGACACCCTTTCAGTTGTTTCAGCGCCCGGTGTAGCCAGGTTTTGACAGTATTCACCGGTTGATCGAAATGCGTGGCCAGGTCTGCTCTGGACCAGCCGTTAAGATAGGCCAACCGCACCATGTCGCGGCGATCTTTTTCCAGCTCCTCCAGGCATAGGTTCAGTCGGTTCACGGTCTGCTGGCTTTCCACTTGTGATTGGGCATTGGGTTCTTTGCTGGCAAGCTGCTCCAGCTCATCTTCCGGTGCCTTGCGACTTGCCGGCTGCTTTCGCAGCTCGTCGATAGCACCGTTGCGGGCAATGGTGACCATCCAGGTAATCGCAGAGGCCTTGGAAGCGTCGAACTGATCCGCTTTTCGCCAGATCTTGATATACGTATCGTGCACGACTTCCTCGGCCCAGCCCCGGTTATTCAAGATACGGGTGATGGTACCAAGAAGTTTCGGCGCCGTTGCTTCATACAGTGTTGCAAACGCTGCGCGGTCTTTTGCGGCAACGCCCATAAGAAGCTGGCTGAGTTGGTCGGGGGACTCTGACATGGATGGCGACTCCGCGCCTGATGGGGCGCGGCCAGTGGTGGATGAACTGAACGGTTCAGACATGCAGGAGTCGCCAACGGGTGTGTGAAAAGTTGCCTCGTGATACGCAGATTGCCGTGTTCGGGTTTATTTCGTCAAGCAAGTTTGTGTGTGAGCCCTTCACCAACGGTAGCGGACGCTGGCAACCACGCTGCGGGCTTCGCCGTAGTAGCACCAGTAATCACAGCTTGCGACGTATTCCCGGTCCGCAACATTGGTGACGTTCACCTGTGCCTGCCAGTTGCGGGTTACATCGTATTGGGCCATCAGGTCCAGAACCGTGTAAGAGGGAACATCGGTCGTGCCGTCGCGAGTAGAGCCCACATAGCGTGCGCCGCCGCCGATTTTCAGGCCTGGCACGTGGTCGACGAAACTGTAATCCAGCCAGGCTGACGCCATATGTCTAGGGATAAGCGGGGCTGCGCGTTCGCTGTTGTCGGTCTCGGTTTCCTTGATCGTGGCATCGCTGTACGTGTACGCGGCGGTCAGTTCCAGTTGGTCGGTCAGGTAGCTGACACTCTCCAGTTCAAAGCCAGCCGTGGTGCGCTCCCGGTCCTGGATCTGGAAACCGCTTTGGCTGGTGCCGAGGGAATTCTCTTCTTCGATCCGGTAAATCGCCGCTGTTACGTAGCCATCCAGATCGTCCGGAGCGATTTTGACGCCGGCCTCCAATTGCTTGCCTTTCCTTGGTTCGTAAAGGTCGCCAGTGCCATCAGTACCTGAAATAGGCTGAAATGATTCGGTGTAGGACACGTAGGGCGAGAATCCGTTGTCCGCCAGATACATCACACCACCGGAGAGGGAGAATTCATCAGCATCGGCTTCCTGGCGTGTGCCGGCCGTACGATTAACGCTGTCGACTTCGGCCTGGTCAAAGCGACCACCGGCCAGGAACACCCAGCGATCATCCAGGCGCAGTTGATGTTGGAGGTAGTAGCCTGTCTGCTGCTTGTTGATGTCCTGTACGATCAGATCTGTGGCGGTGATTGGCGTGAAGTTGCCGTACTGAGGGTCGAACAGGTCGATAGGACCGCCAAACGGAGTAGATCCCCCAGCGCCGTTCTGTTTGCCCTCGTTTTCAAGATCCTGATAGTCCACCCCGAACAGCAACGTGTGTTCGGTGCGGTCGGTAAACCACTTGCCCACCAGGCGATTGTCGATTGTCCAGCTGTTGATCTCGCCGTCCCGGTAGACCAGATAGCGCTGACCTTCCCGCGGACCTGTCTGGAAGAAGATAAAGCTGCTGCGTAACAGCAGGTCTACCTGGCTGTAGCGGAAGTCCTGCTCGAAGGTCCAGGTGTCGTTTAGGCGATGACTCAGTGAATAGCCGATGGCTGACTGGGTGCGTTCGTTGGTGTCGTAGCCTGGCTCGCTGTAGTTGGTGGACGGGTCCACTTTGCCAAAAGGCGTGTCGTCTATGGTGCCAAATGGCAGCTTGAACGGATTGGTCGGAATGGCGTCGTCCTTCTGGATACTTGCCAATAAGGTGAGCTCGGTGCTGTCAGACATCTCCCAGGTCAGGCTTGGGGCCAGGTAGTAGCGCTCGTTCTCGGTGAAATCCAGATCGCCTTCGTTATAGCGGTGCAAGCCAACCAGACGGTAGCTGAGATCGTTTCGATCGCCGACGGGGCCGGACGTATCGACCCCAAGCTGGCGATGCTCATCGGTTCCTGCCTGTAGATTGATCTGGCCCTGAACAGTATCGGTTGGTCGCTTGCTGATGGCATTAATCACACCACCCGGAGGCGCTTCGCCGTACAGAATGGACGCGGGGCCTTTGAGCAGCTCTATGCGCTCCAGGCCAAAGGGCTCTGGCAGCCATTGATAGAACCCCTCGCGATAGATTCGCAGGCCGTCCTGATAAGTCGACTGGTCGAAACCACGTATCTTCAACCAGTCGGTATCGTTGTCTTCACCATACTGTCCCGAGAGCACTCCGGCACGGTAGCGGAAGGTTTCATCAAGCGCCTGTACGTTGCGCTCTTCCAGTTCCTCCTGCTCCACCACCGAGCCGGGCCGGGGGGTTTCCATCAACGGGGCTTCCACTTTCAAAGCGGTTGCGGACACAACCAGCTCCCCCAGACTCGTTGGTTCGCTGGCATCGTCCTGCGCAGCCGCGATAGCTGGAACACAGATTGCGGAGCAGGTTGCCAAAAGGGTTAGTGTGCGCCTGATCGCCAGCGTGAGCTGGTGCGGGGTGGGAGACTGGGCCATCGAAAACCTCCGGAAAACGCTGGGAGAGAAATGAACGGATGTTCATGTTGGATGGCGGCAATCATATCAGCCGCATTAAATAATGCAAATCAATCTCATTATGATTAATAATTTAGGATGGCATTCTCACGCGTAGGTCTGTGTTCGGCGGCATGTCGTGACGAGCTGAGGAATGCACTTTTTGAGTAGCAAATTCGGAGTTTTGCAAATAGAGTTAAGGTCTTATCAGTCTTTTCGATACAGACTTCCAGGAGTATGCCCGTGTCTGAGTCAGAACAGTTTGCCAGTGATAATTACAGTGGCATTTGCCCGCAAGCCTGGTCCGCAATGGCCGAGGCGAATGGTTCTGACGAGCCGGCGTATGGGGAAGACCGCTGGACACAACGAGCCGCCGATGGGCTTCGGGGCCTATTCGATACCGACTGCGATGTCTTTTTTGTGTTCAACGGCACTGCCGCAAACTCACTGGCACTGGCATCCATGGGGCAGTCATTCCACAGTGTGATCTGCCACGAACTGGCGCACATCGAGACCGACGAGTGTGGCGGGCCGGAGTACGCTTCCAACGGTGCAAAACTGCTTTTGGGGCAGGGGCCGAACGGCAAGCTGACGCCAGAGAGTATTGAGCACCTGGTCACCAAGCGCACGGATATCCACTACCCCAAACCCAAGGCCCTGAGCCTGACCCAGGCAACTGAGGTGGGTACTGTCTATTCTCCAGACGAGCTACGCGCGATCCGGCAAACGGCTGATCGTTTCAACTTGAATATCCATATGGACGGAGCTCGTTTCGCCAATGCCGTAGCGGCGCTGGATGTGCACCCTTCCGAGATTACCTGGAAAGCTGGCGTGGACGTACTGTGTTTCTCGGGCACCAAGAACGGCCTGGCTCTGGGGGAGGCCGTTGTGTTCTTCAATCGTGCGTTGGCAGAGGACTTCGAATGGCGCTGCAAGCAGGCGGGGCAATTGGCGTCAAAGATGCGCTACATTTCCGCGCCCTGGTGCGGGCTGCTTGAAGGTAATGTATGGCTGGAGAATGCCCGGCACGCGAATGCCTGCGCAGAGCGACTGGCGAAGGGCCTGGAAGGCTTGCCGGGTATCGGGCTCCGTTACCCCAGGCAAGTGAACGGCGTATTTGTAGAAATGCCTGACCCGGTGCAGGCGGCGCTGCGCGACAAAGGGTGGAAGTTCTACAATTTCATCGGCGGAAGTGCCCGTTTGATGTGCTCCTGGTCGACCACCCCGGAGCAGGTTGATCGCTTTCTGGCGGACTTGCGGGCGCTGGTGTCCTGATTTTGGTGTCGGGCCTCTCGCCAGCGTCGTCGCTTCATGATATATCAGCACCCTGTTTGTCCCACTTTAAATTCCGGAATCCGTAGCAATGCCAAAAGCAGGTGAAATCAAAAAGAATTCGGCGATCGAGTACGAAGGTGGTGTCTACTTCGTAAAAGATATTGAGCGTTCTGTCCCGCAGGGGCGTGCCGGTGGCAGCCTGTATCGCATGCGCCTTTACGACGTTGTAACCGGCTACAAGATCGACCAGACCTTCAAGGACTCCGATATGCTGAACCTGGCGGATCTGGTCCGTCGGCCAGCAACGTTCTCCTATTCGGATGGCGAGGAGTACGTCTTCATGGATAGCGAGGACTATACGCAGTACAGCCTGAATGGCGAGGCCATTGCCGATGAACTGCTGTTCATCAACGAAGAGACTCAGGGCTTGATGGTGGTTCTGGTGAGCGATGCGCCAGTGGCGCTGGATTTGCCCCCTACGGTGGACCTGCTGATCGAAGAAACCGACCCGTCGGTAAAGGGTGGCTCGGCCACTGCCCGCACCAAGCCGGCCAGGCTCACCACCGGCCTGGTGGTGCAGGTGCCCGAGCATATTTCCACGGGCGACCGCATTAAGGTCAATGTCGATGAGCGGCGGTTTCTGGGGCGGGTTTGATCCTCGGCTTACCCGATAGCGGGGCTTTCGGTGCCGTTGTGGCTCATAGCCCCGCGTCTTTCACATTCTCCATGACCACAAACGTGCTGGTCTGCAACACATGGGGCAGCGCCGATATCTGCTCCCCCAGCACTTGCCGGTATTCTGCCATGTTCCGCGTGCGTACTTTCAGCAGGTAGTCGAAGTTGCCGGCAATCATGTGGCATTGCTCTACCGCTGAAATCTGCTTCACCGAATGGTTAAAGGCCGCAAGGGCATTGCTGCTGGTGTCGTTCAGGGTGACCTGGGCAAAGGCAATATGACTCTGTCCGAGTTTGGTCTGATTGATCAGGGCTGTGTAACCCGTGATATAGCCCTGTTCTTCGAGGCGCCTCATACGGACCTGGCAGGGGGTTTTTGACAAACCAACACGTGACGCCAGTTCGGTGACGGTCACCCGTGCGTGTTTTTGCAGTTCGCGGATGATGGAGTGATCGATCCTGTCCAATTCGACCATAACTTATTTCTCGATATGGATATACGGCTATACAAAGCCAAGAATATAATCAAATTGCCTGCATTTTAAAACTTTATGGGCAAAGAGTCTTTCGTGAGTTGTCTATACTGGGGATGTTCCGTCATACATGCCCCAGTTGATATCCCCGGAGATCTCCGATGACCCATTCCGATTCCCCTCAAAAGCAAACCCTCCTGGAACAGCTCTCCGAGGCGTTGGAGGGTGAGGACTACGACCCGGACGATTCCGGCCATCTGCGTGACGTTGTGGCGACGATGCTGGAGGAGTCCCAGTCCTGGGACGACGCGTTGCACCGCCGTTTGACCGAGGTGTTGGGTAAAGCGGAAGGAAAGCGTTGGGCGGGGATGTTCAGCGGCGGGTTCCCTTCGAGTTACCGATCGAGATTCTCCGTCGCGGAGGCCGCTGGCGATATCCAGCAAATCCAGTCCATTGCCCTCAGTTCTGATGTGCCCATGAGGTTCTACACATCATCGGAGCAGGGAGAGCAGGAACTGAACTTCAAGCTCTACAGTCAGGGCAAGCCGGTGATTCTGTCAGATGTGATTCCGATCCTTGAGAATCTTGGCATGCGAGTGTTGGGGGAGCACCCGTATCGTATTCGGCGGCGTGACGGCGAGCAGTTCGGTGTCAGTGATTTTACCGTGGAATGTCATTCCCGCTGCCGTGGCGCAGATGTCGAAGCGGCCAAACCGCGACTTCAGGAAGGGTTCCGGGAAATCTGGAATGGTTTCGCTGAAAACGACGACTTCAACCAGTTGATGATGGCGGCGGGTCTGAATTGGCGTGAAGTCAGCCTGCTGCGAGCCTACTCCCGCTACATCAAGCAGTTGCGCTTCGGATTTAGCCAGCCCTTTATTGCCGACACCCTGGCCCGGCACCTGGATATCACGGCGTTGCTGGTCGCCCTCTTCAGCGCTCGTTTCGATCCTGTTTTGGGCAATCGGGAATCTGAATCCGAGCACATCGAGAACCGGATTCTTGAGGCTCTCGACGCCGTAACAAGCCTTGACGACGACCGTATCCTCCGGCGGTTTTATGTACTGATCAAGGCCACCCTCAGAACCAACTATTTCCAACGCCAGGACACCGGCGAGTTCAAAGGCTATATCTCGCTTAAACTCGATCCTTCCAGCATCCCGGATATTCCCAAGCCATGCCCGCGTTTCGAGGTATTCGTGTGTTCCCCTCGGGTGGAAGGGGTTCATCTCCGGGGAGGCGCCGTGGCCCGTGGTGGTTTGCGCTGGTCCGACCGTAGCGAAGACTACCGCACAGAGATACTCGGGCTGGTGAAGGCCCAGCAGGTCAAGAATTCGGTCATCGTACCCGTGGGTGCCAAAGGGGGCTTTATCGTCAAGCAGCCTCCGGAAGGCGGCTCACGCGAGGCACTGAGAGAAGAGGGTATTGCCTGCTACCAGACATTCATCCGCGGTTTGCTGGACCTGACCGACAACCTGAATGAAGGCAGCGTAGTGCCACCGGTTGACGTGGTCCGTCACGACGCCGATGACACCTACCTGGTGGTGGCCGCCGACAAAGGCACGGCGACCTTCTCTGACATTGCGAACCGGCTTTCCGGGGAATACGGCTTCTGGCTTGGTGACGCTTTTGCCTCCGGCGGCAGTGAGGGGTACGACCATAAGAAAATGGGTATTACCGCGAAGGGCGCCTGGGAGTCGGTCAAACGTCATTTCCTTGAGAAAGGCATCGACACCCAGGCCGACGAATTCACCGTTGTGGGTATTGGCGACATGGGCGGGGACGTGTTTGGCAACGGTATGCTGCTGTCGGATCGCATTCGCCTTGTGGCAGCCTTCAATCACCTGCACATCTTTGTGGATCCGGAGCCGGATGCAGCGGCGTCGTTCGCCGAACGCAAGCGCCTGTTTGAAACGCCGGGATCGAGTTGGGAGGACTACAGTGCAGAACTGATCAGCGAGGGTGGTGGTGTGTTCTCACGGGCTGCCAAATGGATTCCCGTGTCGCCACAGATGCAGGCACGCCTCGGCATCCGTGAAACCCGCCTGCCGCCCAATGAGTTGATCAGTGCGCTGTTGCAGGCCCCGGTGGACATGCTCTGGAATGGTGGTATCGGCACATACGTGAAAGCGGCTGGCGAGACCCATGACGACGTCGGCGACAAGTCCAACGATGCCGTAAGGATAGACAGCCACCAGCTACAATGCGGGGTCCTTGGTGAGGGCGGAAACCTCGGTTTCACCCAGCTTGCTCGCATCGGTTTTGCCAGAACCGGTGGTGCCGCCAATACCGACTTTATTGATAATGCCGGTGGGGTGGACTGTTCGGACCATGAAGTAAACATCAAGATTCTGCTCAACGAGCGGGTGCGAAGCGGGAAGATGACGCTGAGGCAGCGTAACCAGATGCTCCGGGCAATGACTCCGGAAGTGTCGGAGCTGGTGCTGCGGAACAATTACCGTCAGGCCATGGCTCTGAGCCTGGCCGCCACGGGGGCGGTTGCCACTACGGACGAGTACGAACGCCTGATGCGGCGGTTGGAGGCAGAGGGGAAACTTGATCGGTCCCTCGAATTTCTGCCCGACGACGAGGAACTCCGCTCGCGGCGAGAGCGTGCTTCGGGGCTGACTCGCCCTGAGCTTTCGGTGTTGATTTCCTACGCCAAGATTGAACTGAAGCAGGCGTTGCAGGCTGCGCCTATTGTTCACGACGATCGTTTCTCCGCAGCCCTGTACTCCGCTTTCCCGGGCTCGTTGCTCAAGCGTTTTCCAGACGCGATCGATGCCCATCCCCTGCGCGGGGAAATCGCTGCAACGCAGATTGCCAACGATATGGTGAATCGCATGGGCATCAGTTGGGCGGACAAGCTGCGTAATGCCACCGGTGCCGACTGTGGCCGGATTGCCGCCGGCTACCTGATCTCCCTCCAGATCCATGACGTAGAAACCCAGTGGAAAGCGATTGAAGCGCTTGACGGGAAAATCAGTGCCGGCGTGCAGGCAGAGTTGTTCAGCGATGTGATTCGACTGGTTACCCGCAGTACCAGCTGGCTGTTGCACAATCGCCGGGCTGACCTGGACCCGGATGCCTGTATTGCCCACTATCAGAGGCCGCTGGCGGAGGTGTTGGCGTCGACAGAGAGCCTGGAGGCGGTGATTCCTGCAAGTCGGTGGCAGGAACGCTATGATAAATACTGTGAGCACCGTGTTCCGGAGAAACTGGCAGCCTATGCTGCCTCTGCAGAAAGCCGCTATTGGCTGATGGATATCATCGAAATCGGCCGTCAGTTGGATCGGGATCTTGAGTCGGTGGCCTGGGTGTACTTCAGCTTGGGTGAAGGTCTCAAACTGACCTGGCTGGACCGTCAGATGCGTGCCTTCAAGGCCCGAGGGCACTGGCAGGTACTGGCGACGCTTCATTACAGGGACGAACTGGACCACCAGTTGCGGAACCTGACCGCGAGTGTACTGTCCTTCGCGTCCGAAGGGGGCGGATCGATGTCTCCTGAGCAGTCGCTTGAACGTTGGCGTGAAGACAAGCAGGCTCTGTTGAGCCGTTGGCAAAAGATGCTGGCTGATATGCAAGCCGCGAGTGACGTGGATTGTGCCGTGTTCTCGGTGGCCCACGGCGTGCTTCGGGAGCTGGCTGCAAAGGCAGCTTAGTCATCTGTCAGGGTGTTTTCGTCTGAAAATTAATCATTTCACAGGAAAAATGTAAATTTTAATTAACCAAAAAAGCCTGAACGTCGCGCTTGTATGGTTTTTACAGTCAAATAGTCTTTGTCGTTCCCGGTAGAATGCGGGAAAGATAAACAACTGAGAGGGTTCAACCATGAGACCGCAGCAATCAGAGACTCCCACACTGGTCGATAGCCGGCAGGCCATCCGCAATTATTACCTCGCGGACGAACACAAGGTGATTAGTGAGATGATTGCTGGCGCCCAGTTGACCCGGGCAGAGCGCGATGGAATCTCGGAGCGCGCCGCCGATCTGGTACGCAGCGTCCGCAAGAATGCCAAGTCCACCATTATGGAAAAATTCCTGGCGGAGTACGGCCTCACGACCAAGGAAGGCGTTGCACTGATGTGTCTGGCTGAGGCGTTGCTGCGTGTGCCGGACAATATGACCATTCACGAGCTGATCGAAGACAAGGTCACTTCTGGCGCCTGGGGTACTCACGTAGGCAAGGCGTCCTCAGCACTGATCAACACGGCGACCGTGGCGCTGTTGATGACCAGCAATCTATTGAAAGACTCTGAGCGACACAGCGTGGGTGACACGTTGCGTAAGCTGCTGAAGCGTTTCGGCGAGCCGGTCATTCGCACGGTTGCCGGTCAGGCCATGAAGGAAATGGGCCGTCAGTTCGTGTTGGGCCGTGATATCGACGAAGCCCAGGACGAAGCCAAAGAATACATGGAAAAGGGGTATACCTATTCCTATGACATGCTGGGTGAGGCTGCCCGCACCGATGAGGACGCCAAGCGCTATTTCGACTCCTACTCCAATGCCATTGATAGTATTGCCAAGGCCTGCAAAGGCGATGTGCGCAAGAATCCGGGTATCTCCGTCAAACTGTCCGCACTACTGGCCCGATACGAATATGGCAATAAAGAGCGGGTGATGAGCGAACTGCTACCCCGCGCCAAAGAGCTGGTAAAGAAGGCCGCAGCGGCCAATATGGGGTTCAATATTGATGCCGAGGAACAGGATCGGCTTGATCTGTCCCTTGACGTCATTGAAGCCCTGGTCGCGGACCCGGAACTGGCCGGTTGGGACGGTTTTGGTGTTGTGGTTCAGGCTTACGGCAAGCGTTCAGCCTTCGCGTTGGATTGGCTGTACGGGCTGGCTGAGAAGTACGACCGTCGCTTTATGGTGCGCCTGGTGAAAGGCGCGTACTGGGACGCCGAGATCAAACGCGCCCAGGTAATGGGCCTGAGCGGTTTCCCGGTATTCACCCGCAAGGCCTGCAGTGACGTTTCGTTCCTCTCCTGCGCAACCAAGCTGCTGAACATGACCGACCGGATCTATCCGCAGTTCGCCACCCACAATGCCCATTCGGTATCGGCGGTGCTCGAGCTGGCAAAATCCAAAGGCGTGGATAACTATGAGTTTCAGCGCCTGCACGGTATGGGTGAATCACTCCACAACGAAGTGCTGAAAACCAGTGGTGTGCCTTGCCGGATTTATGCCCCGGTTGGCCCCCACAAAGACCTGTTGGCGTATCTGGTACGTCGCCTGCTGGAAAATGGCGCCAACAGTTCCTTCGTGAACCAGATCGTGGACAAGAGCATTACGCCGGAAGAAATCGCCAAAGACCCGATAGACTCCGTTAAAGAGATGGGCAGTAATATCTCAAGCAAGGCGATCGTCCACCCCTTCAAGCTCTTCGGCGAACAGCGCAGAAACTCCAAGGGTTGGGACATCACCGATCCGGTGACGGTTGCGGAAATCAACGAAGGCCGGGATGCCTATCGTGACCATCGCTGGAAAGGCGGTCCGATTATCGCTGGCGAAGTATCCGGTGCGGAAGTGCAAATGGTCCGTAACCCCGCCGACGCGGAAGACACGGTTGGCCATGTGACGCAGGCGTCCGAGGAGGACGTGAACACAGCGATCACCGCAGCTCAGGAAGGCTTCAAGGCCTGGTCGGCCCGGTCCGCCGAAGAGCGGGCCGAGTGTCTTCGCAAGGTCGCTGACCTGTATGAGGAAAATGCCTACGAGCTGTTTGCGCTGGCCACCCGCGAAGCCGGTAAGTCGCTGCTGGATGGCGTCGCTGAGATTCGGGAGGCGGTGGACTTCGCCCAGTTCTATGCCAACGAAGGTATTCGCTACAAGGACAGCGGTGAGTCGCGCGGAGTCGTGGTGTGTATTTCGCCCTGGAACTTCCCGCTGGCGATCTTTACCGGCCAGATTCTTGCCAACCTGGTAGCAGGCAATGCTGTGTTGGCCAAGCCGGCCGAGCAGACCTCGCTATTGGCGGTAAGGGCCGTGGAGCTGATGCACCAGGCCGGTATTCCGGAAGATGTGATCCAGTTGCTGCCGGGCACCGGTGCGACGGTTGGCGGGGCGTTGACATCCGATTCGCGGGTCGCCGGCGTTTGCTTCACCGGCTCGACTGCGACGGCCCAGCGCATCGACAAGAAGATGAGCGAGAACATGGCCCCCGATGCCACCCTGGTGGCGGAAACCGGTGGCCTGAATGCCATGATCGTGGACTCCACGGCACTGCCTGAGCAGGTGGTGCGTGATGTTCTGGCGTCGTCTTTCCAGAGCGCGGGCCAGCGTTGTTCGGCACTGCGCATGCTGTATGTGCAAAAAGACATTGCCGATCATCTGTTGGAAATGCTGTATGGCGCAATGGACGAGTTGGGCATTGGTGATCCCTGGTTATTGTCCACCGATGTTGGTCCGGTGATTGATGAAACGGCCAGGAAGAAGATTGTCGACCATTGTGACAAGTATGAAGCCAAGGGTCGTCTGACGAAGAAAATGGCGGTGCCGGAGAAAGGCAACTTCGTGTCACCTGCGGTGATCAGCGTCAGTGGCATTGAAGAGCTGGAAGAAGAAATCTTCGGCCCGGTGCTGCATGTGGCCACATTTGCGGCCAAGGATCTGGACAAAGTTGTCGATAGCATCAACGCCAAGGGCTATGGACTGACCTTCGGTGTTCACAGTCGTGTTGACCGCCGCGTCGAACGCATCGCCAGCCGTATCAAAGTGGGGAACACCTACGTTAACCGCAATCAGATCGGCGCCATTGTCGGCTCCCAGCCGTTCGGCGGTGAAGGGCTTTCCGGCACCGGCCCCAAGGCCGGTGGCCCGCAGTACGTGCGTCGTTTCCTGAAAGGTGAAACGGTTGAACGCCCGGCGGATGCCAGCGCCAAAACGGTGGATATCAAGAAGCTTGAAGGGCTGATTGGCAAGGTGGCGGATGTAAAAGCGCCCGCGCCGGAGCCAAGAATTGAAGCCATGAAGCCGATTTTCGGAGATGTGCCAGCACCGCTGGATGCCCATGCTGAGGAACTACCAGGGCCGACTGGTGAGCTGAACCGCCTGAGCAATCATGCCCGGGGTGTGGTGCTCTGCCTCGGCCCGGACAAGGAGACCGCATTGGAGCAGGCCGCAATGGCTCTGTCCCAGGGCAACAAGGTGGTTGTGGTTGCGCCGGGCATCCAGGATACGGTTGACCGTGCTGCCAAGGCCGGTTTGCCGATTGTGGGTATTGATGGCCTGTTGGAGCCAGAGGCGCTGGCCCAGGCGCGCGGTTTCCAGGCGGCCGTAAGCTGCGCGGAGCCATCCTTGCTGAAAGAGTACCGCCAGGCTCTGGCGAAGCGGGAAGGTGCGCTGCTACCGCTGATCACCGAGCACAAGCTCGACCAGCGATTTGTGATTGAGCGCCACCTGTGTGTGGACACCACGGCGGCGGGTGGCAACGCCAGCCTGATTGCGGCTTCCGAGTAACAATCTGCCACCTTGCAACGCCCAGGGAAGGGCATTGCAAGGGTTTTGGTCAGGCAGAATCAGCGATCTCCCGGAACGCGTTGATCAGGGTGTCTGGCTCCTGCGCACCGGATATCAGGTATTTCTGGTTAATGATGTACGCAGGAACCGCTGACACCCCCGCCTGCTGATACTGCTTTTCTTCCTCTCGCACAGCCTCTGCATACTGGTCAGACGCCAGTACCTCGCGCGCTTGCGAGCCGTCCAGGCCAATCGTTTCCACACAGTGGATCAGCGTATCCGGATTGGAAATATTCTCACCGCGTCCGAAATAGGCTTCGAAAAACGCCAGTTTCATATCGGTCTGCTTGCCCTGTTCACCGGCCCACTTCACCAGCCTATGGGCATCAAAGGTGTTTCGAGTGTAGCGTTCCTGGAGTTTCTCGAAATTCAGTCCCAGCCCCTTGGCAATGTCCATCATCTGCGCCTGATTGGCTCTCATCTCGTCCTCACTACGGCCGTATTTGCGGCTCAGGGCGGGCAGGATGGGTTCGCCGTCACCGGATGGGTCCGGGTTCAACTCAAAGGCATGCCATGCAACGGTGAAGTCCATGTCGTCTTTCAGGGCGTCCATCGCCTTTTCCAGGCGGGCATAGCCAATGGCGCACCAGGGGCAGGCAATATCGGAAACAATGTCGATGGCTATTTGGGTCATGGTGGCTCCTGTGTGTAAGGGCGAATAACGGCAGGGTACCTGAAAGTTGAGCGAATGACTGCCCGTGCAGGCTCTTGGCCGTCCGGGCGCTCGGACACCCTGTCCGGCGTTCCGGGCATACCTTTACTCGGCCCCCTCCCTGGGATGAGGGAAATCAGCAACCTGCAATCCTGGCACGTATCTTTCAGTTGCAACACTGCCGAACAATAAATCCAATAAAAGGAGCTCAAGATGTTCCAACTCATCGCACGTCAGGTGCGCGGTGGCACGCTATCGGCATTGCTGGCCTCCGCCGCCCTGATGATTCCTGCTCTTCCCGCGGTCGCGGGCCAGACAGATTCCTATACCCTGCCACAGCAATCCTACAACCAGTCCAGAGCCCGTAACTACAAGGTGTACGTGCCCTCGAACGTGCAATCGCCTGCACCCATGGTGATGGCATTGCATGGTTGCAAACAGACCAACAACGACGTGCTCAATGACTGGGGGTTGAAAGCCGCCGCCGATGAGTACGGATTCATTCTGGTTGCCCCCTTCATTACCAGCTACGACGGGCTGCGTAATGAAAACTGTTGGGGCTTCTGGTTTGATCACCATCGCCACGAAGGCGCCGGCGAAGTGGAAGACCTGCACCAGATTGCACAGGCTGTTGAGGCCAATTACACCATTGACGCCAATCGCCGTTATATCACCGGCCTGTCTTCCGGCGGTGCCATGGCAACCGTAGCCTCGGTGGCCCACAACGAATACTGGGCGGCGGCCGCGCCTGCCTCGGGCCTGCCGTACGGTGAGGATTCTGCGTCTGTCTCGTTGTCCGGACAGTGTCCCGGCAGTGCGACGTTTCACAGCGTATCGCGGGTGTCATCCGACATGCAGTCGGAGGTGGACGACCAGTATCCAATCCCGCTCATGGTGTTGCAGAACGAGAATGACTGCACTGTGGTGAAAGAGGCGGCTGATAACACCCGGGATGCGCACCTACAGGTGTTCGGCGAGTCCGGGTTCAAGACTACGGGCCAAGCCTATGCTTCCTCTGTCGCCTGTTCGCCTTACTACCAGAACAACCACAGCTGCGAGCACATCCGTTATACCCAGGATGGCACCAGCGGAACACGTTCGGTGGTTGAAACCGTCTACCTGGATGGACCCTTGTCGACACCCAATACCCAGGACACCAACCATGGCCATTATTGGGTAGGTGGCGAGAATGGTAATAATGGCAAATGGTCCGTGAGGGTGGGGCCCAGTTATCCGGATATTATCTGGGATTTCTTTAACCGTCACAGCCGCGATGGAACCGAGCCTGAGGGTTTCCCGGTCATCACGTTGATCGGCGATAATCCGATGACCGTGGCGATCAACACCACGTTTACCGATCCGGGTGCCACCGGGCAGGATGCCGAGGACGGTTCATTGACGGTAACGGCTGACTGCAGTGGGGTGGATACGTCAACGGTTGGAACCTACACCTGTGACTACAGTGCGACCGACAGCGACAGCAACACCACGACAAAAAGCCGTCAGGTCGAGGTGTATGATCCCAACGCACCAACCGAGACCTGCGAGCAGGCGACAGCGTCGCCCAGTGCCCACATCTCGGCAAACCGGGCCTACGCTGGAGGTAACTCCAACCTGAGGGCCTATGCCAGTGGCGACGACATCGACATCGGGGGCTCCTTCGACACCTGGAGCAATGTCACCCTCTATGAGGGCGATCCGGGGCTATGGTATACGTCCGAACCCAGCGCCTGCAGCGGAACCGGCGGAGGCGGTGATGATGGCTCCGGCGGCGATGTCACCTGCCAGGACTGGAACGACACCCATCTCAACCATGATACCGCTGGCCGGGCGTACTATTCAGGGGGGTACTACACCACCGGTGGTAACGATTACCTGGGCGCGGTATCCGGCACCTACAGCTGGGTGAAGGAGACCGACAGCGGCGTCTTCGAAGCCGGCCAATGTAACTGATCGCCATCGAAGACCGGCGATCACAGGGGGCGGGAAACCGCCCCCTGTTTCGTTGTTATTCGAGAATAATTTCGCGGGTGGTGAGTGGTCGGAATTCCCCAGGCTTCAGCGTTGGGTCCAGTGTGATCGCACCCATCTGTTCCCGGTGCAGGCTACTCACACGGTTGCCCGTTGCGTGGAACATACGCTTGATCTGATGATAGCGGCCTTCGTAGATCGTTACCCTGGATTCGTTGGCAGACAGTGGCTCCAATCGCGCAGGCGAGGTGGTCAGCTGTTCGTATTCGAACCAGATTCCTTGTGCGAAGTGCTCTATGGCATCGGTTGAAACCGGTTCGACCGTGGTGACCCGATAGACTTTGGGGAGCTTTACCCTGGGCTCCGTAAGCCTTCGTGACCAGGTTCCGTCATTGGTCAGTATCAACAAACCGGTGCTGGCGCGGTCAAGCCTGCCGGCAATGTGGAGATCGTTCCGCAGTTCCGGGTCGATGAGCTCCATTACGGTTTTGTGAACCTTGTCCGCCGTGGCACTGAGGTATCCGGCCGGTTTGTTCAGCATCAGGTAGTGGGCCTGGTCCCCGTGCTGGATAACCCTGCCGTTGCAGGCTACAGTGCTGAAACGGTCGACTTCCCGGGCTGTCTCCCTGCAGATACAACCGTCCACTGTAACCGTTCCGGCGGCGACCAGAGCGTTGGCCTGCTTGCGGCTGACACCGTTTTGATTACTGAGAATTCGGGAAAGCTTCATGGCGGCAATGTTATAGTCTTTCCGACTTTCTCCGTGATTCCCAAACCTGGGTGATGATAACACCGTGGCTCAACGATCCGTGATCCAAAAATCCCTGCGTGCGCTTGCCTGGTTACTGGTGGGCTTTTTGCTGCTGATAATCGCATTGATTGTCTTGCTACGGTTCGTGAATCCGCCGACGTCCACCTTCATGCTGGGGCATCTGTTTTCCGGTTCCAGCCACGAGCTCAGACAGGAGTGGGTTAGCCTGGACGAGATATCACCCTGGGTACCGTTGGCGGTGGTGGCCAGTGAGGATCAACGCTTTCCGTACCATCAGGGGGTGGATTTCAGCGCCATTCGCAAGGCACTTGCGGAATACCGTGCGGGCCAGGGTTTGCGGGGCGCCAGCACCATCACCCAGCAGACGGCAAAAAACCTGTTCCTGTGGAACGGACGCAGTTTCGTGCGCAAGTCGTTGGAGGCCGGACTGGCGCTCGGTATCGACGCTATCTGGCCGAAGCGTCGGATCATGGAGGTGTACCTGAATATCGCCGAATTCGGCCATGGGATCTACGGTGTTGAGGCTGCCAGTTGGGCCTTTTTCGGCATCCCCGCCAGCCGGCTGTCGCAAACCCAGGCAGCACGACTTGCTGCGGTTCTTCCCAATCCGAAAGTGCTCAGTGCCGCCAGCCCCTCCTCCTATGTATGGGAGAGGGTGGCCTGGATTCGTGGGCAGATGTCTCAGCTGTCCGGGTTGCATTATCTGCGTGGACTGTATAATTAAGAGTTCGGTTTCTCTCAACGTAAGAGTCTGTCTGTGATGTCACTGAACCTGGCCCTGCTGTCCGCGTTTATCCCGACGTTTTTTGTGGTGTCCATTACGCCGGGCATGTGTATGACCCTGGCGCTGTCCCTTGGTATTACCATTGGCGTGAAACGGGCGCTGTGGATGATGGCCGGGGAGCTGGTTGGCGTGGCGGTAGTGGCGACTGCGGCGGCAGTAGGTGTGGCAACCTTCATGTTGAAGTACCCGACGGCCTTCGACGTATTCAAGGTTGTAGGCGGCGCCTACCTTGCCTGGCTGGGCATCCAGATGTGGCAGTCCCGGGGCAAAATGGCCATGCCGGAGGAGGATTCGCAACCGGTGGAGAGTTCAAGGGTGCAATTGGCGCTCCAGGGGTTTGTGACCGCTATTGCCAACCCGAAGGGCTGGGCGTTTTTCATTGCGCTATTGCCGCCGTTTATCGACAGTAAACTGCCAATGGCGCCACAACTCACGGTTCTCATCCTGATCATACTGGCCCTGGAGTTCCTCTGCCTACAGCTCTACGCCCACGGTGGAAAGACTCTGCGCAAGGCTCTAAAGCAAGGCGGTGGTGTTCGCACGGTTAACCGTGTGGCGGGCAGTCTGATGATGCTGGTGGGCGCCTGGCTGGCGTTCGGTTAGGCCGGTCAGTTACTGGCGTAGCGCTGATGAAGGATTCCAACCCGCTCCACATAGGCGCGGGTTTCCGCGTAGGGTGGTATGCCGCCATGGCGCCCGACGGCCCCCGGGCCGGCATTGTAGGCGGCCGTTGCCAGCTTGATGTCACCGTCGAAGCGCTTGAGCATACGGGCCAGGTAATTGACTCCACCGCGAATATTCTCCGGGGCCACCATGGCATTGCGAACACCCAGCTCCTCTGCGGTCGCAGGCATTAACTGCATCAGCCCCTGGGCTCCCTTGGGCGACAGGGCTTTGTCATTAAACGCCGATTCCGCATGGATGACAGCCCGAACCAGAGCGGGGTCAACGTTGAACTCCCTGGCGGCCGTCTTGATTTCATCCCGGTAGGGCGACAGGAACAGCGGTGTGGTGCGCCAATTCACGTTGGAATCCGGATCGCAGGCGTAGCAGTGGAACCGGATGACACTGAAATTCGAGCTGGCGGGCTGGATACCACTGTAGGCAACCACGCCATTGTCGTCAGTGTAGCGGTAAACCACCTCATCCTTTGTTGACGCACGCTTGTCGCCACTGCCCTTGACGTTGGTGTACTCCACGGTACCGTCGGGGTGCACAATACGCTTGATACTGTCCGCCGATACGGGCGCAACGAAAGCCAGTAGCAGAAATGCCAGCGAGGAAGTGAGAAGGGTTTTGCCGCTTATCATCGTTGACTCTTGGAGTGCATGATCAAGAACGCCGCCTGCATTCGTAAATAACAACCGTAAGGCGGATTATACGGCGTTAATTGCCTGAAGAAACCGCAATGTTTGTCGGAAAAGTGTTACTTTTCTCAATATAGCCGGTCAATTCTCATTGTTGGCGACATCCTGGAGATTCTGTGCCTTTGAATACGTCCCGCAGCAACCTTGTACTCATCGGAATGCCCGGCAGCGGCAAAAGTACGGTTGGGGTGCTGTTGGCAAAACAGCTTGGCCTGGGGTTTATCGATACGGACCTGCTGATTCAGGAGGAAGCAGGTCGCACCTTGCAGGACATTGTCGACGGTGATGGCTATCAGGCACTAAGGCGAATTGAGGAGCAGGTATTGCTGAGGCTGGATGTGCGGCGTCAGGTGATATCCACGGGCGGCAGTGCCGTCTACAGCGAACCTGCGATGAGCCACCTGAAAGCTGATGGTCTCGTGGTGTTTCTTGATATTCCGCTGGAGGTGGTCATTGCGAGGATAGGGGATTACAGCGCCCGTGGCATCTCCCGACGACCGGATCAGTCGCTGGAACAGCTGTTTTGGGAACGTTTTGAGCTTTACTCGCGGGCTGCGGACGTGGCAGTCAATTGTGTTGGTAAGAGTCAGGAAGACGTTTGCGACGACATATCGGCGGTGATTTTGCAGATGCCGGCGACACGTTAAAAACATGCCGCCGGAAGCGAAGACTTCTAGGGTTTTGGTCCTTTGCCCCGAAGCGCGTTGGCCACCAGTGAAATAACCAGCAGAACCAGAAAGATAAAGAACAGAATTTTCGCAAACCCTGCGGCTGTCCCCGCGATACCACCAAAACCAAGTACGCCGGCGATTACCGCGACGATCAGGCATACAATAGCCCAATAGAGCATAGTATTTCTCCTGTTGTGTAACGTCACCTTCAAAGTGGCACATGGGCCTGAAAGCCACAAATAGTGGAAGTCCGAAAACGCTTCGCAAGAGAATGATTTGTGCTGCAAACGATTGTTTTGTTGGTCTAATTACCTTTATTGTCGGTTGATTAAGCTTTGCTAAGGTGCGGTTTTACGACAAAAGTTGTTACTGTCTACCAAATAATATCGGGAGAATTTCAATGCTCTTCAAACAACTCGGTTATTCTCTGGCTTTCGTTCTTGCACTTGGCATGTCCGGTTCCCTGCAGGCGGAATCGTCCGGGGATTCTTCGGTTGAGTCGCTAAAAAAAGAAACCCGCGAGCTTGGCCAGGCGTTGCAGGAGTTCGGTGCGGACCAGAAAGCAGAGGCGGAAACAGCCATTGAAAATACGCTCTCAGCTCTCGACAAGCGCATAGACACGCTACAGCAGGAACTGGATCAGAATTGGGACGACATGAGTGACACGGCCCGGGAACGGTCAAGGAAAAGCCTTGAGTCACTGCAGGAGCAGCGGCAACGCGTCCAGCAATGGTATGACGAGCTGCAGGCCAGTTCATCCTCCGCCTGGGAACGTGCCAAGCAGGGCTTCTCCAACGCCTACGACGCTTTGTCAGAACAGTGGAATGAAACCGAGCGCAAACTGATGGACGACTCGGACAAGAAGAACGACAGCATTTAGACGGCGTTTCGGAATTGCACCGGCCATACAGACCCGCCCTGAACATCTGTACTGGTTGTTAATTCCGTTTACTGTATCTGTTTTGTTTGTCAGTCACAGGTTACAGTGGGCAGACTCACATTCGTCTGCCTCTCGGTTAACCGTATGCCCCCGATTTTCTATTCGTTTTTTGTGCCGGCGCTCTTTGTTTGGCTGTGGAGCACGGGCTTCATTGGCGCCAAGTATGGTTTACCCTTCGCTGAGCCGTTTACGCTCCTGCTGATACGCATGCTGTTTACGCTGGTACTGCTCAGCGTACTCGCCTGGATAATGAAAACCCGCTGGCCTGGTTGGCGTGGTGCCGGTCATCTGGCGGTTACCGGCCTGCTGGTGCATGGCTGTTATCTGGGCGGGGTTTACTACGCGATTCAGGGGGGCATGCCGTCGGGAATCGTGTCGCTTATTGTCGGCCTGCAGCCGCTGGTAACGTCGGCCGTGGCCATTCTGGTGCTGAAGGAAAGTGTCTCGAGCCGGCAATGGCTGGGCCTGGCGCTGGGCCTGGTCGGTGTAACACTGGTGTTGCTGGAAAAGTTCGGCGGTGGTGCTTCTGCTTCCGATTTCCCGCTTTGGACTCTGCTTTGGGCTGCGCTGTCCCTGGGCGGCATATCCTTGGGCACGGTGTACCAGAAACGTAACGGCACCCAGTCGGATCTCGTCGCAGGTACGTTCATTCAGTACAGTGCTGCGGCAACGTTTTTCGCCGTTGGTGCCTTTGCGTTTGAAACCCGTGAGGTGGTGTGGGCTCAGCCGTTGATCTGGTCGATGGTCTGGCTGGTGTTCGGTGTTTCCATCGGGGCGATTCTGCTGTTGATGTGGCTTATCAGGCGCGGTGCTGCCTCACAGGTGGCCAGTCTTTTCTATCTGGTGCCACCTGTCACTGCGCTGGAAGCATACTGGCTGTTTGATGAAAGGTTGGGCGTGCTTGCGATGATTGGGGGTGTTATCTCCATCACCGGGGTTGCCCTGGTGGTAACGCAGCAGCGAAAACAGGCGGCCTAGTTCCAGGGGTCTACCCGGAACAGGGTACCCAGGCCGGATTGCGGGGTCAGTTTGCCGCACAGCCTCAGCCCCTCCCAGAAGCTGACCTGATTAGCGGTCAGTACCGGCTTGCCCGCCGCTGCCTCCAGGTCTTCCAGCCAGGCGGCGGAATGCAATGCGGTATCGGGAATCAATAGCGCATCTGCGTCCGGGTGGTCATTGTCCGTCACGAACCTCAATACGGCCTCTTTCTCCAGCGTGCCCACCTCCGCTGCGGTAATAATGCCGCGGCAGTTTATGTGCACTACCTCGATATCGAAGTGCTCCAGAAACGTTTTGAACAGCAGGGCTATGTCCGGCGGGTAGGTAGCCGCGATGGCGACCCGCCTGGCGTTGATGGCGGTAACCGCCCTGGCGAATGCCATGGCCGTGGTAGAGGCCGGGATATGAAGCAGGTTCTCGAGCGTCTCGATCTGTTCCCCTATACCGTCGATGCCACGAACGAAACTGGCACTGGTGGAGGTCCATAAAACGGCTTCCATATCCGCACTTTCAAGGTGTCCGGCTCCTTCCGTAAGGCGCGCTGGGCTTCCCATTTCGGTGAGTGCTTCAACGGTATGAGCATCCTCATCGAACGCCGTATGTATGACTCTCACCTCAGCCGGTGGCGAGATCATTCCGGCCAGACGTGGGTAGTCATCCTCGGCAGCGTGTCCAGGATAAAGAAAGGCAAGGCGGGGAACCGGTGTGTTCTTGTCCATGCCTGAACAGTATTAGAGTTCAGGCAGTGTTGGCAACAGGATTGCGGGATGTCAGAAGGTGGTGTCCAGTACGGTGCCCATTTTTTTCTGACCCAGTGCATTGTCGAACGACGTTCCGTGCCACGCTGGATGACCTGCGATCATCACCAGGGGCACCACACCGTCGGTGCGGTTAACCAGTTGTTCGTGCTGAAATGCCTCACGGTACTGACGTTGCACCGTATTGTTGTGGTCCATGCGGCGCAGGGCTGACGGGTCTACCAGGATAAGGTCGGCCTGATCGCCCACTTCGATGCCGCCCCCTTTGACGCCAAATACACGAGCGGGGTCTCGGGTGAGACGGCGTACCATATACGCTACATCTATATCGCCGCCGTCAGAGGCCAGTTTCAGGGCTCTGAGGTTGCCGTCGTAAAAGGCCATGTTGGTGAGATGGGCGCCACTGTCATTGAAGCCCGGCAGCAGTTGCCGATCCATCAGCAGGTTTCGGACAACGCGTTCGTTCCGATTTGCAGACACGGTATACCAGCTCAGGTCACGGTCGAACGCCCGCAGCATCGCCAGCACGAAATCGCCTTCGTCTTTCACCCCAGAGAAGTGTTCTTCCAGCAGGGCCCGTTCCGCATCGCTGCCTTCGAGTGGTTTTTCTGCGTTGGCGGCTTTCACCCGCGCGAAGACATCGGCAAAGGTATGGCCTTGCCATTCTCTCAGGGGGCATACGTCGATGGTCATGTCCGCCAGGGTACGGTTGAAGGCGTAGTCCTCCAGGCGTACCAGCCGTTTGAGGCGCTTGAGGCCAAAACCGGTTTTGCCGCTCATCCACATGGCTTTGAACGACTCGATGTAGGCTGGATCGTTGAGGATTTTCAGCCGGCCTTCACGGTCCTCCAGTTCGGTCTCATTGAGAATACGCAGTTCCTCAATCTCCTCGGAGAGCGGCGTTACGGCGCCGTCGGACCATACCTTGAAGGGGGCGGCCAGGGCCTGCAGGTGGAAGTCACCCCGCAAAAGTCGGGAATTGAGAACCCGGGCCAGCAATCTCGCCAGCCGCACGATCTTGCGGTTGCTTTGCACATCCAGGGCAGCCACCACCGTTGTTCTGAGTGGTTTGCCGTGGAGTAGGCCACAACTGAGCAGAAAGGTCTTGATGGTGCCCATGGTGCTGTCTTTCGGTGGCGTGGCCTGCCAGACACCGCCCTTGCGCCGTACCACGTCCGTCAGCCGTTTGATTTCCGGGTACTTGGCGAACTGCGTGGGTATGGTCTTGCGGGTGTTGGGCTGGTTGGCCAGGTAATGGAACGGCAGGGCATCGGTGGAGAATCCGGCATAGCCGTCATCCATGGCCTGCTCCAGCAAGGCCTCCATGGCATTGAGTTCGTCTTCCGTGGGGTCACGGGAAATGCTGGCGTCAAACCCCATGACCTCAATCCGCAACATTGAGTGCGGCACCATGGTGACCAGATTCGGGCCCAGGCTAAGTCTGTTCAGATGCTGGATGTATTCCTTCGGGTTCTTCCAGTCCACTCGATCGGCGGTCGCCCGCAGGACGTCCTTGGGAATGTTCTCCACTCGGGCGTAACAGTCCACAATCGGGTCTGCACCGTCCTTGCGCTGTGCGCCAAACGCCAGCCCCAGGCTACAGTTGGCAATGACAACCGTGGTGGTGCCATGGCGCACGGATTCGGGCAGGCCAGGGGCAACCTCCAGCTCCAGGTCGTAGTGGGTATGAATGTCAAACAACCCTGGCATGGCCCAGCGTTCAGTGGCATCGATGACCTTGTGCGCTTTTTGCGGATCAAGGTCCGGCCCTCGTGCTGCGACCCTGCCATCTGCGATGGCGATGTCTTCGCGGACCGGTAATTCGCCAATACCGTCGAAGACCTTGGCACCCTGGATCAGATAGTCCCAGACTGTATCGGGTGTGGTATCGCTCATGCGTGCCTCATGGTTTGTTGTTATGGTTCTCCCTAGAAGCCAGACGGGGTGCTAGGGCCTGATCTCGGTGGTGCTACCGGCCGGATTGGCGGGCTCATCCTTGGCTATAACATAGATGGCGCCGAGCACGATGGCCAGGGCTGCGATCAGAACGCCGGCGGCGCCGATAATCATTTTGGGCCTGGAGCTCTGAAGGCTCCCGCATTCCGGGCATTTAGGCGTTTCGGTGGGAAGGCTGGCTCCGCAGTTGGAGCATTGGGTCTTTGCCATGTTGTCTGTCCTCTTGGTGATGACGGGTCACAGGCATAGGGTGACATGTACCGAGTTAAGGCCAGAAAGCATTGGGGATAAATCCGTAGTGACCCTGAGTCAGAGCGCAAATACCGCCACAAGGGCGGTGAATACTGCCAGGGTGCCCACGATCACCAGGAATTGCATCCAGGGGAACCGCGGCTTTTGCGGAACGTTCAGTTCGGTTTCCAGGTGCTCCCTGAGCAGTTGGGTATTCCGGACATTGGCCTTCCAGGCGAAGTCGAAGACGTCGCCAATGACCGGAACAAGGCCGCCGAAAAAGTCGATCAGCATGTTCCTGACCATTTGCTGTTTGACCCGGGGGCTGGCTCCGGCACGGTGCGCTTCCAGGAGTACGTAGCAGGACATGAGCAGCCCGGCCAGGTCGCCGAGTACCGGAACAAGGCCGATGATGGGTTCCAGCCCGATCCGAAAGCGCGTGAAGGGTATGCCAATAGCGTTATCGGCCATCTGACTGAATCGGTTCAGGCGGGCCAGAGCTGCCTGTTTCTCTTCCTGGCTTACGGGCGTTGACATCCCATCAATCCCAGGATTTTTCCTTGAGCCGATAGAACTCCTCGACCACGGCATCCATGGCACCGGCGTCATAGTCACGAAGGCCACTGACCACAAGCTTTTTGGAAACCTCGCCGGCAACGTTGCCGTCTGAGATCAGCCGGTAGTCCAGTGAGACATTGCCACGCTTTCCGTCCGGCTTCAGCTCCGCGTTATGGAGTTCAAGGTCGGGGCTTGGCGCATCAAGCGTATCCAGGGCCAGGCTCATGCTTTGATACATGATCATTGGCCGGTCCGGATTGAACATCACGCCAGCATTTTCCATTAGCGGTTTGAGCGTATGGGGGAAGTTCTTGCCGGACGCGGCCACGTAGCAGCGAGTGAAGTTCTCAATCACGGTGTCATCGTGAGTCCGCTCACCACTGCGTTCCACCTCGATGTAGACCTTGTCATTCTGATCGTAGACGCGAATCAGGCCGTCGTCGTCCTCGCGGAAGTCCAGTGGAACATTTTCGCCGAGCAGGCTGCGAAAATGGAAGGTCATCTGTCGGGACAGGCCGAAGTGTGACAATAGCAGGGCAAACAACAGGTCTCCGGGAACACAGAAACGCCGGGCATCCGGATTGTGGATCGGATTAAAATCACCGGCCACTTCCTTGGCAAATCGACTGGCCTGGGTCGCGCTGATCAGTACGAGTCCGTTCTGGGTGGCGTGGTAGCGTTCAAGAAACATGCGTTGCCTTTTCGTTTTCGCAAATAGAGATGCCATGATAGTGGCCTGAAACGTCCTTTGCAGCAAGACACTACGAAACCAATGTCTAAGGCCTGGACGTAAATAAATGGTTTCGCTATGTCGCCCGGCGATGATGGCGGCCGGTTTGCATGTACACCAGAGTGCTCAGGCTGTGGGTACCCCGTCGGTATGGCCGAGTGATCGATCGGGCGAGACTTCATTTCGAACCAGTTGCTTCAGTTCCCGGATGTCGGGGAAGCCTTGCTGTTCCTTACGTGACCAGATGCGTTTGCCATTGACGTGAATTTCAAAAATTCCGCCTGTGCCCGGTATCAGGGTCAGTTCGTTCAGCTCCTCTTCAAAGGTGCTCAACAGTTCCTGGGCTATCCAGGCGGATCGAAGCATCCACTTGCAGCCCGTACAGTACGTGATTCTTACGCTGTTTGGCATGGGTGGTCTCCCGTTGATTCGGTGATTGTGGTGTTTCAGGCTTTTGCGGTGGCCCCCAGACTATCCATCCGCCGGGGTTTTGCAATACAGAATCCCTGCCCGAAATCTACCTGGATCTCTTTAAGCAGCTCTAATGTCTCCATATCTTCCACATATTCGGCGATGGTTTTCATGTCGAGGAAATGACACAACTCGGTGATGGATCGAACCAATGCGTAGTTGGTCAGGTTACTGGCCATGTCACGGACGAATATGCCGTCCACCTTGACGTAGTCCACCGGTAGTTTTTGCAGGTAGGCGTAGGAGGACAGGCCGGTTCCGAAGTCGTCCAGTGCAAACCGGCACCCAAGCCGCTTCATCTCGGTCATGAAATCGGCGGCGTAATGCAGGTTGGTAACGGCGGACGTCTCGGTGACTTCGAAACAGATCTGATGGGTGAGGGCGTTGTGCTGCTTCATCCTCGTTTCCAGGGCGAACAGAAAGGCGTCGTCACTCAATGATGCGCCGGAGAGGTTGATGTTGAACGTATG
Source organism: Marinobacter sp. UBA3604 (assembly GCF_002375325.1). NCBI lineage: Bacteria > Pseudomonadati > Pseudomonadota > Gammaproteobacteria > Pseudomonadales > Marinobacteraceae > Marinobacter > Marinobacter sp. UBA3604. Next base: position 82,578 of record NZ_DFMB01000046.1, on the reverse strand, counting down.
GATGCTCTCCATGGCGCCTGGGTGTCCTTCCATCCAGTCTATTGCTTCGTCAATCACCCAAAGGTCAACACGGGAACTCCGGCGGAACTGTTCCGCGGCCTCAATGTAACTTTGTGGGGAAATTTCCTGGCCGGAGGAGTTCTGAAGGCCTAGCAGCAGTTCGTACATGTCACCGTTGCTGCCATCAGTCAGGGGAAGGATCCGCTGTGCTCTCAGGTACAGGCTGCCATCGCGTATGCTGCGGTCAATTTCGGGTACCCACTGGGGGCCCGAGGTGGGCACTTGCTGGGATTGGTCCCGAACCAGTTCAACGCTGTTTCCGCCTTTCTTCTTGGCGGATTTGAGCGCCAGGTTGGCCTGGTTCATCAGTTCGCCGGCAGAGCGTAGGGTGTCTTCGAAAGGGCACACGCTCGCACTCAGGGTGGCGGAGAATTCGGTGTCGTCAACGGTATGTGACTCGGTTCGAAAGGCGTCACGCAGCCGTTCGGAGAAATCCAGTCCTTCCTCCACCGGCATCTTTTGGGCCAGCAGTGCGAATTCGTTACCTCCCAGTCGACCGATGCAGTGATCGCCGGAGTGTCCCGAAGCCTGATCCTGAAGCAGGGAGGCAAACCGTTTCAGGAGCTCGTCGCCGACGCCGGTGCCATAGGTGGCATTGATCACACTGAATTCGTCGATGTCGAACACCATCAGGGTATGACTACCGGGTTTGCCGTCCATTACGGACAGGGCCTGGGCCAACTGCTTCTCGAAATCATGCCGGTGAAGACATCCCGTGAGGGCGTCGTGAGTGGCTTCGAAGTTGAGCTTGCTGTAGACCCCCTGAACGATGTCGAACAGGCTCTGGTCGACAAAGGGAATGTCTCCCTGCTTGACGAGCCACGCGTCACCGCGGGCCAGTCTCGACACGAATTCGGAATATTGATAACTCACCTCACCCAGTCCCTGGGGCGAAAGGAACACAAAGCGAAAGACATCCTTGCCGCCCCAGACCAGTCGCATGCGCCGTTTTTCACCATTGTCGAGGACAATCTCAACCCAATCGCCCACGCCAATTTCCTGGGCACGCCGGGCCCAGCGGGTGTCAACTGACTCTGTAGAGGCCTCCGCTTCCTCCTGCTGGCAGGAACCCGGAGGATAGGCGTCGAGGGTTACTGTTTCGGTCGATACCTGCTGATGCAATTCCCGGGTCAGCCTCGCCACCACATCGCGGACTGGCGACACTTCGCCAACCGTACGTAGTTCCCTGTCGATAAGCTGGATCAACGCGTCGCTTTCCAACTCCCGCTCAAATGCGAGATCCTTGCTGGTTTCTCCGCCCGATAGCCAGAGGCGGATCTGCTCAACGATGTTAATGAAACTTGTGGCGGTTTGGCTCTCAGCGCCTTCCCGCAATACCGCCAGTACGATCAACTGCTCCCAGCCTGCGTTCAAAAGATCAAGCAGTACTGTTGGCACGGCTTTATCCGCCAGGATCATGTTCAGGCGTCGCTGCACGCCGAGCCGCGTCTGCCGCAGGCGTTCCTTGCCTTCCAGGGTCTTGGCGATACGTTCGGAGTTCCTCAGGAACGATTGTTCCTGGCGTTCTACCAGGCCCTGCAACCGGGTACCGATGGACCTGTAAAAGGCTTCATCCCGTTCTTCCGTCTGGATGAGTTCATCGATAATCCCCGTCACCGTCTGTTCCAGGTTGCGGCTTGAACTCCGCTCGGCCAGGCAGAGGCGCATAAGATCGTTGACGATGGTCCTGGCCGGGTGGTTGTCACGGTCAAGGAATTCAGAGGTCTCGAGCAGGACCTCCAGAACCGGAAGTCTCAACTGTTCAAGCTGTTCCCTCAGCGTTCTGTTCAGCCCCTGTTCATGCTCCAGTGGGGCGAACAGACGATCCACGAGGGTGACTTTGTCCCACGTACCGTCATCAAGTGCCTGTTCGAGATCCGGATTGGAGGATGCCAGGTTTCGAATGGCTTCCTCCATGCTGGGGCCGGGCTCGCCCAGCACCTTGCGCAGATCATCTCTGTGCGGTCGCAGTTCGGCGGTAAACTGTGGGTTGGTGCGTGGCCAGGTATCCCGCACGTTACCCGGATCCTGTTGCAGGCTCATGAGGCGCAGTAACGAACGCCCAGGGGCAGAGGCGGGTGCCGCGTGGGGCGTGGAATCTACCACCGATGCTTCGGGATGGGGCGTCTCCGTTGGTGCTTCCCGGGCCTTATTGGATTCCCTCAGTGACCAGTTGGAAGGCAAGCTGGTCAGATCGAGCGCCAGCAGGCCCGCTGCACGAAGGTCGCGGTTCAGCGACTCTGCGGCTCGGGGCCAGAGGTCGTCCAGCACGGTCTCGAAAGCAAGGTAGAGCGTGCCGCGATGCTGTCGGGCAATACCGAGTCGATCAATGGCGAATTGCAGGCAGGTGCACAGTGACAGTGGTGAAAGAGGGTTGCTGCGGTCGCTGATATCGCAGGAAAAAAGCTGGTTGAGCAACTGGCTGAGCACGAACAGCGTATTGGTGTGTTTGCTGGCGAGCTCGGATGCCACCATCTGGAGTTCCAGCCAGTCCTCAAAAACATGCTGCTCCACGACCCTGAGTTCGCCGTTATAGCTGTTGTTGTCCTTACTCGGGTTGAGCTGGTGGTCGAACGCTTGGAATTGCAGCGTGAAATCCCGGTATATCTGCTCCCCCCGACTGTTGAAGATAAAGCGCATGTCCTTCAGACGGGTGATCTCACGCACTTCCGCCGCTTGTTCAAGGTCGTTCCCGATACCCTCGCAGGCGTGGTCGATGAAGTCGGCTACCAGGGTGCCCAGCAGGCGCCGGGTGTGTTTTTGGTAGGTATCTCGCAACGACGGCAAGCTGGCGGAGGGTGGGGTGAGCTGATCAGGAATCCTTTGTGGCAAGCGTCGCAGATATTCAATGGTTTCCGCGTCGTGGGGATCACTGGTCATCCGCACACTGTCCCCAGCGGCAGCTTGTAGACCACCACTCACACGCGTGGGGTGATTGCCGTCAAACAGAAATAGTTCGGCGGGAGTGTGGTCCGACCCATTCAGGTGTTGTATCAGACCAGGCGAAGTGAGGTTCGCCAGTGTCAGTTGGGCGCCGTCGTCGCCGGACGAGGCCGCGACCAGTTCACATCCACAAGGAATAAAACCGCGAACAACGATGAGAGCGTTTTGACGGAGGCCGGTGATACGGGTCTGGCTTTCTGTCATAAACGGGGTCCCTGGGCAGGCCGGCTGCCAACAATTCCATAAACATGCATTCAGATTTTACACTTCTTCACACCTCACGGTAGACCAGTTTCAGCGGAAAATCTGTTTATTCCGATGGATAAAGGTATTGACGGGTGTATTGGCATTATTGCTCAAAGTGACTAGCCTAAACTACCAATACCCCTACCCATTGCGACGAGGACAAAAGCATGCCAGCCAAACCAGGCCCAGAAATGACCGGCCCGTTGAAGTTCATTAGACCGGTCTTGCAAGGCCTCCTTATGCTGGCGGTGGTGTCGTCGGCCGTTGCTGACGAGAAGCTGTATATCTTCACCGAGAACTACCCACCCTATAACGCGTCAACCACGGGGCAGGGCTTCGCCCATAATGAAGACGATATCACCGGTATCTGTACCGATATGGTTAAAACCATGATGGAGCGGGTGGACTACGAATACGTCATGAAGATGCGGGACTGGAGCCGTGCCTACGAATGGGTCCAGGGGCGGGAGAACCATGCTCTGTTCTGCACCGCCAGAACCGAGGAGCGGGAAGACGAGTTTCAGTGGGTCGGCCCGCTGGCGTCGATCAAGTGGACCCTGTTTGCCGCGCCCGATTCCAACATCCAGTTGGAGTCCCTCGAAGGTGCCCGGCAGTACAAGATTGCCGGGTACAAGGGTGACGTCATGTCGGACTATCTGGTGAGTGAGGGGTTTGATCTGGTCATGACTGTGTCCGGTGAGCAGAATCCTCGACGTTTGGTGCTGGGCCAGGCCGACCTTTGGGTGACAGATGGTCTCGTGGGGCCTCTGGTGGCGGAGGAAGAGCACGACATCACTGGCCTGAAACCGGTTCTCGTTTTCCGTGAGACGCCGATGTACCTGGCGGTCAGCAACGAAACGGCCCCGGCCATTGTGGAGGACCTTCAGGCAGCGCTTGATGAAGCGCGAGACAGCGGCGCCCTGGACAGTATCGCTCAACGCTACGAGCCTTGAGCGGTGGTAACAAATCCTTAACGCAACCAGTGGGGGTGTGGACAGCAGTAATGGCAAGCTTGTGCTAGCTTTTAACGTGTTTCCCGACGAATGCGGTGGCGTTAATGAGCAATCCCAAGCATACCCTTTTCTGGATGACGCTGTTCCTGGTGGTCGTTGTGGTGGTTTGTGCATTGATCCACAAACCATTGCAGGCCGCGTTTATGGCGAACTGGGTGTTCAACCTGTTAATTGTTTGTGTGCTGCTGGTTGGCATTGCCATCACCTATCGCCAGGTGTTTGTGCTGTTTCCGGAATTGCGCTGGATTGCGCAGTTCCGCACCGGCAACGCCGGGCTCTCCGTATTGCAGGAACCCCGTCTTCTGAAGCCGCTGGCGCGACAGTTGGATGACGACTCCAAGCGTGACCGCTTCTCGTTGTCCACCATGTCGTTGCGTACGGTACTGGATGGCATCCACAGCCGCATGGACGAACAGCGCGAAATCACCCGCTATTTCATCAGTCTTCTCATCTTCCTGGGATTGCTGGGCACCTTCTGGGGCCTGCTTGGAACCATCAATTCCGTAGGCGCCGTCATTGTAAACCTGGACATGAGCCAGGAGGACTTCGGCAAGGTGTTTGCGGGCCTGCAGTCTGGGCTGCTGGAACCCCTGGAAGGCATGGGAACGGCGTTCAGCTCGTCGCTGCTGGGGCTTGGCGGCTCCTTGGTCCTGGGTTTTCTGGATATCCAGGCGGGCCACGCCCAGAACCGGTTTTATGACGGCCTTGAGGAATGGCTGACTGGTGTAACCAACCTCGTGGACCGGGTTGACGATGATCCGCGATAGCAGGCCAGCCCCATGATCGGTTCCCGGCGTCGAACCCGCAGCAGCATCAACGTATGGCCCGGATACGTCGATGCGTTGTCGGCACTGCTGATGTTGATCATCTTCATGCTGCTGATTTACGTGGTCAGCCAGCTGTACCTGTCGCAAACCCTCTCGGATCGGGATTCGGAACTGGCCAGGCTCAATAGCCGCTTGCAGGAAATTTCCCGGTTGCTTGGTCTTGAGCAGGAAGAGACCGCCGCCCTGGAAAACGAGATGGCGGCGGTCCAGAACCGCTTCAGCGAAAGCCTCGCGCTGAACGATACACTTCGTGAGGAGCTGGAGGAGGAGAAGGCCCGGCGGTTGGAGCAACAATACAATGCCGAGGCCCAGGCCCTGCGGGTTGAAGATCTTGGCAAGGCCGTCGCCAGGGCGGAGTCGGAGTTGGAGGATGAAGAGCAACTGACGGCTTCCCAGCGCACAATCATCCAGCAGCTTTCGAACCAGATTGCGGCGCTGCAGGATCAGCTCGGCCGCATCACCGCTGCGTTGCGTTTACAGGAGGACCTCACCGCCGAGAAGGAAGCCGAACTTGAAGAGGTGGGAAAGCGCCTGAATACATTGCTTGCCGAACGAGTCAATGAACTGGAGCGCTATCAGTCGGAATTCTTCGCCAGGCTGCGGGATATTCTGCAGGACAACGAGAACATCCGCATTGTCGGCGATCGCTTCCTGTTACCTTCGGAATTGCTGTTTGCCTCCGGCTCCGCCAGCCTTGGGCAGGAGGGTCAACAGGAGCTGGACAAGCTGGCAGAAGTGCTGCTGGACGTGGTGGACGCCATTCCCGAGGATATCGACTGGATTCTGCGCATCGACGGCCACACCGACCGGATTCCCATCAATACCGAAGCGTTTCCCTCGAACTGGGAACTCTCCACGGCCAGGGCAGTCGCCGTCGTGCGCTACCTTGCCTCTGCAGGCGTTCCCCAGAACCGCATGGTAGCTGCCGGTTTCGGGGAATTTTTCCCGGTTGCTTCGGGCGGTTCTGCCGAGGCGCTGCGACAGAACCGACGTATCGAGATCAAGCTGACAGACCGTTAAACGCTAGAGGCTGTGTCAGCCTGTCCGCCCGAAGAAACGTTCGAAGAACCCGGTTTCCCGCACGTCGGGAATGGGCAGGTCGGCGTTATCCTCAAGCGCCTTGCGCCAGAACTTCTCGGGGTCATCGAGGTGGGCAACTTTTTCCCGTTCCTGTGTGCTGTAGGAATTGTGGTCTCCACTGAGCCCGTGTTCCATGAGTTCCTGTTCCCAGAGATACAGGGCGCAGCGAACAACGCGAAGCAGCTTGTTATAGCTGTCCCTGCTGATGGCAATGGCCAGTTCGGCGGTCAGGTTGATATGCGCCTGAAGCGTGGCCATTTCCTCTTTGTCGAAAACAATACGGTGGCCCGTGCCTTTCTTGCAGGCCATACAGGTTTTTTCCAGGGATTTGATGCCTTCTGGCATGTCTCGATGGCCGAAGTCCTGCTTCTGCTTGTCGTCGACCGGGGCGGGGATCCAGCCATACTGGGGTGAGCGGGCCACGATATGGCCGGGAACATCGCGCCGGTAGGGCGGGAGTTCCGAAGTATCACTGTAGCCGTCAAACTCGATTCGCATCCACGACGCCATCGTCCGGTGGCGCAACATCATGGCCAGGGTGATGGCTGAGGGCATGATCTCCTCAAGTGATTCTCCGTCGTCCCGGAGCCGTTCGTCCAGATGATCAACTGCTGCTGACATGGCTGTTCTCCATTTACCACGGGCAGAAGGGCCCACCTCCTGCCTGGCTGTTGTTCTTGTCGGAAATTCTGTCCGGCGGCTTTACCGGAAGCATTGATTAAAAACTAGGCGCTTTCTGTCATTTCTTCCGTTGTAGAAAAGTAGCCAGTTTGTTACTGGAAGTAAGGGCTTCCCGGCAGGTATGCTCATACACCTTTGTATTCGCGAACCTGGCTCCCGGAACCTCGATACCTCTATGTCTGACTTGGCGTTGTACCAGTATGTCCTGATTGGCCTGATTTTTATCTGGAGCGGGTTTGTCCGTTCCGGGCTGGGATTCGGCGGGGCGGTGCTTTCACTGCCTTTCCTGCTGCTGGTGCTGGACGACCCGCTGGTGTTCCTGCCCATCATTGCAGTGCACCTGTTGGTGTTTTCCTCCCTGACCATCTGGATGAATAATCGCAAGTCGTCGGGTACGGGTGATGATGGCGCGGCGGTCGTGGGTACGGTCGATTGGCATTATCTCTGGCGGATTCTGGCGATCATGATCGTGCCCAAGCTGATCGGGGTGTTCGGACTGATCACACTGCCGTCAGAGATCATGAGCACGATTATCTTTGTGATCGTGTCCCTGTACTCCATCTCCTACATCCTGGACCGGCCTTTTCGCAGCGGCAGCCGGACTGTGGACGCGGTGTTTCTGATGGTGGGCGGCTACATCAGTGGTACGTCCCTGATTGGTGCCCCGCTGATTATTGCCGTTGTGGCGCAGCATCTGCCGAAAGAGCGCCTGCGGGACACCCTGTTCGCACTCTGGTTCATCCTGGTGGTGATCAAAATGGCGGCGTTTATCTGGGTGGGCGTCGACCTGCAGCTGATCCACCACCTGTGGCTGTTACCCTGCGCTGCCATTGGTCATGTCATCGGGCTTTACGTTCACGACCGCATGCTGAAGGCGGAAACACCGATCTTCTTCCGGGTGCTGGGCGTTGTGCTGTTGATCGTCAGCAGCATCGGTATGGCGAGGGTGTTGTTTCCCGGCTAACCCAGCGTGGCGTCAAGGAACATCATGATGACGAAGCCGCCCAGAAGCGAGAAGGTGGCCAGGGTCTTGAAGCGGCCACGATGGGTCTCGGGGATGATCTCATCACTGATAATGAACAGCATGGCACCGGCCGCGAAGCCAAGGGTCCACGGCATGATGGGTTCTGCCAGCCATACCATGGTGCTGCCGAAAAGCCCGCCAACGGGCTCGAGCAGCCCGGTCAGCACCGCGATCCCGAAGGATTTCAGGCGTGAGTGCTCGATGGCCAGCAGGGCCACGGCCACGGCCAGGCCTTCGGGGATGTTCTGAAGCCCAATGCCCACCGCCAGGGCCACCCCATTACCGATGTCACCACCGGCAAACCCGACGCCAACGGCCATGCCTTCAGGGAAGTTGTGCAGGGCAATGGCGATGATGAACAGCCATATCCGGCGTATACGTGCGCTGTCAGGGCCTTCCCGGCCCAGGGTGAAGTGTTCGTGGGGTAGCCGCTGATGAATGCTGAAGAGCAGGCCTGCGCCCATGAGAAGACCGGCGATAACCATCAACGCGGCGCTCCAGGTAGCGCCGGTGAGCTCCTCGCCGTATTCGATGCCCGGGAGTAGTAGCGAGAAGAACGACGCCGCCAGCATGACCCCCGCAGCTGCGCTGAGCATGCTGTCCTGCAGCTGTGGCGTGAGCTTTCTGACCAGGAATACACCCAGGGCGCCGACACCTGTCCCAAGGCCTGCCAGCAGGCTGGCAATCGACCCCAGCCAGACAACATTGACATCTTCCAGCATCGGTCTCCCTTAGTTCGTCGGTGGCGGCGTTACAGCGCCGTTAAACCTTGACCATGTTGATGGCAAGTTCCGCTACCATGGCTTATACCTTAGTACGTCAAAAATCCAAAACAGACTCAGGAAGACGGTATGCAATGGTTTACTGGTTGATGGCCAACCCCAACGCCGGGGAAAAGGACAATCGTGGCGCTGAGTTCTGGCGAAATTACCTGGAAAGTGCGGGCATTGTCGATATCCGGGATTGCAGTCTTGACGATAAGAGTTGGACCGAAGAGGTGGGCCCCAGGGACTTCATCCTCGCGGCTGGAGGCGATGGCTCAGTAAATGCGGCGGCCGGTTTTTGTCTCGATACCGGCGCTACCCTCGCGGTTCTGCCTTCCGGGACCGCCAATGATTTTGCCCGCAACCTGGGGCTGCCTGACGATCCCCAGCATGTTTGCAATCTGGTCTCGGCAGGACGGACCCGTATGCTGGACGTAGCCACCACCGATAACGGTCTGTTTCTGAACGTGGCTCATATCGGACTCGGCACATTGCCGGTTCGAGAGTCGTCGGCGGACGCCAAACGACTTCTCGGTCGCTTCAGCTATGGCGTAGCGTTGCTGCAGAAACTGCGGGTGTATCGGGGTTTCCATGGCCTCATCGAAACCGAGAAGGGAACCGTAGCCGGGCGATGGCTGACCATTGCGGTGTCCTCCGGTGCCTTTTTCGGCGGTGGCAACGAGATTCCCCAGGCGTCGGCAGGGGATGGTCAATTGGATGTCGTGGCCGTGAGGCCGCGTTCGCTGTTCCAGCTTTTCATGACTTTTTTGACGGTGCGGTTGAGCCGTAACTCTCCGAAACGAACCAGCACAGTGGTTCACCTCAAAAGCCCGACCGTGTCGATCACCACCCGTTCGCGCCGAACGGTCACCATGGATGGGGACATCGCCGGCGATACACCACTTCGTGCTCAATGCAGGCCAGCCTGCCTGAAGGTCATCTGTGAGGAACTGGTAACGACCTGAAGGCTTTGTCCTTCAGGTTCGGCTGTCCGTGCTCTCGAAAATCTTGTCCGCCGAGGCGGCAACAAAGCCACTGTAGAGCTCTCCGTCAGGCTTGGCATAGCGACGTGCGAACTCGTAGAAGCAGCTTGGTATGGCCGCCGTCTGATCCGTAAACCGGACGTCGGCACGGTCCGCCATGGTGGAAGATTGTTCCAGCAGCTCTTCCGGAGAGCCTTTGATCTCACCTCCGGAACTGTTCACACGGTAACCGTTGTCTTTGAGGGTCTGATTGATTTCAGCCACGGTTTTGAATCGGCTGAGATGATTGATGCTCACCGTAAAGTGGTTGGCCCGATAACCCCAAGCCGCTACCCAGGCCGCGTATTCACTTTCCTCCAGCAGGGTCTGGTAGGTGGCGTGGTCGACATCCCAGTGACGACCGGAATAGAGAAAGTCGTCCCGGGTGACGGCGGTAGGGTCCATCTGGCTCACCAGGCCTTCCACAATGGATTGCAGCGACCCGGAACACTGATCAACCAGCAATTCGGAAATGAACACCTTGGGGGCAGTCGGATCTGGATGCTCGTAGTGTTTTGCGTACAGTTTCTTGGCGTCGAAGTGATAGTCGCCGCCTTCGTGATATCCCAGCGCCAGGAAGTGCGCGGCCAGTTTGTCCAGGTTTACCTTCTCGATGTTGAAGGTACGCAGGGCAATGTGGTCATTCACAATTTCGCCGCCCTGGGTGTCATCCAGCAACCGGTGGATATCCTGTGCCGAGGGTGTCACCTCGCAGTAATTGTTCCAAAGGTGGCGGAACAATGTATCTCTATCGGTGTGCATGGATGGCCTCCTGTTGTTGGCGCAGTGGAATGGCTGTGGTCGCAGCGCCGCTCTGTGCGGTTGCAAGTTCCATGAAGCGGACTTCTCCATCGTTGCGCAGATGAAGCGACTTTGCCAGTGCTGCCGGTACCTGCAGGAGATTGTGAGCAGGCAGGTATCGGGCAGCACTGGTGACGGTGGCGCGGAAATTCGCCGTTTCGGTATTGGTGATGGCCAACAGTCGGCCCTGGCCACCCCGGTTCCATTCCTCGAGCGTCGGTTGCACATCATCAACAATCTGGATACGGCAGCCGACGGACGTCGATACCGAGCGGATATCGGCCAGTCTCGCCTCAACGGTCGGGCCGGCATCAAACAGATCCACGTAACCATTATGGCGGAACCCTTCGGCTTCGAGCATGGTGAGGGCCGGACGGGTTTGCGGGTGTACCTGCCCGATAACAGCGCGGGCGTTTTCGTCCATCAAATGGGTGTAGAGCGGGTGTCGGGGCATCAGGTCGGCGATAAAGCCGTTGTCGCCCGTGCCCACCATGCGTGTCACCGTGCTGAAATCAAGATCCACGAAATGGGTCCGCAACCAATCCCAGAAGGGCGACTGCCCGCCTTCGTCCGAGATGCCCCGCATTTCAGCGATGACAGTCTCAGCAAAACGCTGCGGATGCTGGGCCATAAACAGAAAGCGAACCCGGGAGAGCAGCTTGCCCGCGTGCGCCCGCCGAAACCTGGGCCGCAAAAACAGTGTGCAGATCTCGCTGCAACCGGTGTAATGATTGCACATGTTGAGGACTTCCAGTCGGCGGAGCAGATTCAGTTCCGGCGAGTGGTGAACGACCTGGCTGCGATGATAATGATACAGAGGGCGTCGGATGCCTACAGAGGCTTCAATACCGGTGGTACCCATGATTTCGCCGGTTTCCGGGTCTTCCAACACGAACAGATAGCCTTCGTCGCCTGGGGTACCGGTATGGCGGTTAAAACTGTCCATGGAATGACGGATTTTCTGGGTCAGGAAATCACGGTCATCGACCAGTGAGGTGAAACCGGGGCCGGATTCCACGGCAATCTGCTGCAGAGCGGCGAGGTCTGAGAGGGCAACCGGGCGGATAATCATAGACATGTCCTCATCTGCTGACCGCTGGAAGCGGAGAGTGGTAGGGCCAGTATGATGGGGTGTAGTGCCATTTTGTAGCGTCAAAAAATGATAAATGATGATATATTATGGCAATTTGACCAGGAATGATGTCGATATGATCAGCAAGCAGGACCAAAGGCTACTATTACACCTGCGCCAGAATGCCCGTTGCAGTGTCTCGGACCTGGCCAGGGCACTGGACCTGTCGCGCTCAACGGTGCAGAACCGCATTGCAAAGCTCGAAGCGAGTGGCGTGATTCGCGGGTATTCCGTTGAGCTTGGAGGCGAGTATACGGCAACCCAAGTGGAGGCCCATGTGTCGATCAAGGTTTTCCAGAAGCTGACGGCTCGAACCAACGCAGCCCTGGAACAGATCAGCCAGGTATCCCAGTTGTATTCTGTCAGCGGCGAGTATGATCTGATTGCCATCGTCCAGGCTCAGTCCCTGGAGGAGCTGAGTGCGGTTCTGGACGAAATCGGCAATCTTGAGGGTGTGGAGCGAACCAATTCGGCGGTGGTTCTGGAGACGCGTTTCAGGCGTTGATACCAGTATTTCCGGAAATGGTTTGTAAAAGCTGTAATGAGTTTCAACATCTTTGCATATGCGACATATCGTCTGAGTGTTGATTCCTCGCCCAGGTCTGTACCCATTCAGGTGGCTGATTTTACGGGGCAATGCTATTTAGGGCTGAGATAGGGGCTGGTCATTAGAGCTCGAAGTGGAAAACGCCAAGGGCGTTCGGCTAAAAAGTGTCAGATTTTGATACGTAGGGTGTAAAGCAAACCAGAAAACTCTGTAAATGTGTTTAAAGTGCAGTGATTGTGTTGGCTCCTGTCTGCAAAAATCTCAAATCCGTACTTTTTCGTGCTCTCCTGAAAAAATTCCGTCGTCACCCGCTGTCAGCAATGTATGCAGGCGTGCTGTTTTCCGGCGGTCGTGGAAGTTGTCCAATGTTGGCTGTCGGTCCTGAATGTGCCTGGCTGTTGTTGTTAACTGCCTGTTTGAGCATGGGATTCCGATGGGCCCGTAGTTCGGTTTTTTCACTTGATATCTCGCTGGCATGGAAGCTGCTATTTCCCTGGGGCTCGTCGCGAAGGGCACGACGCCCTGGCCGTTGTTCGCGGCTTCGACGGTCTGAGGACCTGATAGTCCAAATGGGAGAGAGGAATGAATATCAAGGAAACGTTCGAAACGAGCGAAAAAACGTACAAGAAAGTCAACATGTGTCCCGGCCATGGCATGGGCGGACGGCACCCGTCACGCAAGGGGCTTGACCAGTTATCCGGCCACGATGACCCAGGCATGTTTGGTCGTATGTTTCCGGGCCTGTCGGCCCTGGATGTGCCAGACAACAAGTTACAGGCGCTGGCGGAAGCCATGCTGGATCCCGATCCGACGGACAGTTCACTGGACAATCCGGGCATTCCGGGCGGTTACACCTACTTTGGCCAGTTTGTCGACCACGACATCACGCTCGATCTGAGCTCTTTGTCCGATAAGAAAAGGGACCCGCTGGGACTGGAGAACTTCCGTACCCCGGCGCTGGACCTGGATAATGTCTATGGTCTCGGCCCTGACGGCTCACCCCATCTGTATGCCAGGAACCCGGCGGACCCTTCGCAACGTGGTCCCAAGTTGGTGATTGGCCGGAACATCAACGTCGATTTTGGTGGCATCACCGGCGATTTTGCCAACGACCTTCCCCGCAGCCCGGAAGGCGTGGCATTGATTGGTGACCCGCGCAACGATGAAAACCTGCTGGTTGCGCAGACCCACCTGGCCTTCCTGAAGTTCCATAACGCTGTGTGTGACAAGCTGCAGAGCGAGGGCGTAGCGGCTGAACAGCTCCTGACTGAAGCCAGGAAAACCGTGACTTACCACTATCAGTGGATGGTGCTCCACGACTGGATGGAGCGTCTGTGCGGGGAAGGTGCGACCGACCGAATTCTCAACGATGGCCGGCAGTACTACCGGTTCAAGAAAACCCCTTACATGCCGGTGGAGTTTTCAGTGGCGGCCTATCGTTTGGGGCACAGCATGGTGCGCCAGCGCTATAGCCACAACCGGATCTTCGCTGATACCGGTTTTGATCTGTTGTTTGCGTTCTCCGGACTGTCTGGGGACATTATTGGAAATCTCGCACCGCAGCCTCCCACCGGGCCAACGCCAGTCAGTGTGTTGCCCAGCAACTGGATTATCGACTGGCGGCGCTTCCACGACCTTGACCGTCCATCGTCGATGCCATTCAATCCGTCGCGGAAACTGGACCCGTTGTTGGTGGAGGAACTTCATAATCTGCCGGGTGGTGGCGGTAACCTGGCTTTCCGTAATCTCAAGCGCGGCGTGAGCCTGGGCTTGCCCTCCGGCCAGGATGTGGCCCGTGAAATGGGCGTAGCCAATGCGTTGACTGCCGATGAAATTGCGACCGGGCCGGATGGCGAGGAAGCCAAGCGCCAGGGGCTGCATGAGTCAACACCGCTGTGGTACTACATCCTGAAGGAAGCGCAGGTGAAAGAGGCCGGTGACCGGCTGGGCCCGGTTGGGGCAGCCATCGTGTCCGAGGTGTTCGTGGGGTTGATCCACGGTGATCAGCAGTCGTTCCTCTGGCAGGAGGGCAAAGACTGGAAACCATCCCTGCCGGCAGCCACGCCAGGAACCTTCACCATGGCGGATATGTTGAGGTTTATTGGGGATATCAATCCCCTGGGAGACTGATCCGCGCAGACGTACCGAGGCGGGGAGGCGTGTGGTGAATGAGCGCCTCCCCGCCCATTCTGGGTTATGCGTCGGTGGTTTCGTTCAGCAATGAGGGTTTTTTCAGGGCCTTGGCGAACAGGTCCTTTTCCTCGGCAATGGCGAGTGCCGCTTTTTCCGCCATGGCTTCATCCAGGCCCTCAACTCGCGCCTGTAGAAACTGGGTGATTTCCTCGGCCAGTTCCAGGACTTTGTCCCGGGCATCGGCTTCCGCTTTGGACGAGAAGAGCATTGTGTCGGGGTGTTTCAGTGCCATCTCCAGTCCATCCCTCTCCGAGTAATACAGCGCTTGTACGGCCATGACGTTCTCCAGTGTGTTCCCGCACGTTGTCGTGTCTGGTGGGGTTCATTGAATCTGCGGTGAGTATACTTAAGGCATCTGTATATGTATACAGTGTTTTCGGCCGCCTGGGCGGCAGATGTCGGGCGGAAAAATGTGATAGTGTTTTAGGCCGGCGATGACCAGACCCACCATCAAGGAACCGATACGCTATGCACGACCGACCCATGGCCAGCCCAGGCCGAACGCCCTTTCAGCTTGCTGCTCTGGCCTTGCTGGCCATGCTGCTCACCGGCTGCGGCATCAACAACATTCCAACGTATGACGAGCAGGTTAAATCAGCCTGGGCGCAGGTGGAGAACCAGTACCAGAGGCGGGCGGATCTGGTGCCGAACCTCGTTGAAACGGTGAAAGGTTTTGCGGATCAGGAACAGGAAACCCTGACAGCAGTCACCGAAGCGCGCTCGAAGGCTACCTCTATTCAGGTCGACGAAAGCATTCTCAACAACCCCGAGAAGCTGAAACAGTTCCAGCAGGTTCAGGGTGAACTCAGCAGTGCGCTCAGCCGCCTGATGGCGGTTTCAGAGCGCTACCCGGATCTGAAGTCAAACCAGAACTTCCTGGCGTTGCAGTCGCAACTGGAAGGTACGGAGAACCGTATCTCGGTCGCAAGGCGTGACTTTATCCAGGCGGTTGAGCGCTACAACACGGAAATCCGGACCTTTCCAGGCCGTCTCTGGCACAGCATGCTTTACAGCGACCTTGAGTTGAGGGCCAACTTCGAGGCCACTACCCCCGATGCCCAGGAAGCGCCACAGGTGGAGTTCTGATGCCTGTTCGTTTCCACCCCGTTATCGTTTTTCTGGCCTTGATTGTGCTGTGCCAGGCCAATGCCCAGGCGCAATCCACTCCTGATTTCCCCGACCTGACCGGTCGCGTGGTGGACCGCGCCGACATGCTGCCCGCCAAAGTTGAACGTCGCCTCAGCCAGATGCTTGAGGCCCACGAGCAGTCAACGACCGAACAGGTGGTTGTGGTGACGCTGCCGAACCTTCAGGGCTATGCCATTGAAGACTTTGGCTACCAGTTGGGTCGTCACTGGGGAATTGGCCAGGAAGGTGAAGACAACGGTGCGTTGCTGTTGGTAGCCAAGGATGAGCGGCGGATTCGCATCGAGGTTGGCTACGGCCTCGAAGGTCGACTGACCGACGCCACATCCGCCACGATTATTAATCAGATCATTACCCCGGCGTTCAGGCAGGGGGATTTTGCCACCGGCATTGCCAACGGTGCTGCGGCCATGGTTCAGGTATTGGGTGGTGAGCCACTTGCGGTTCCGAAGTCCAGTCGCCAGGCAGCCGAAGACGATCGGCCCCATCCGGCGTTGGGCATCCTGTTTTTCGTCATTGTGCTGATTGCGTTCTTTAGAGGCGGTGTCGGCGGGGGCCGTGGTGGCCGCAGTGCCCTGCTGGCCGGTGCGCTCGCTGGTGGTCTTGGTGGAGGTCGCGGCGGCGGTTTTGGCGGTGGTGGCTTCAGCGGCGGAGGCGGTGGCTTCGGCGGCGGTGGTGCCTCCGGCGGTTGGTAAACCAGCGACTCAACGCGAGTAGACAGCGAACCTATTGATTCAGCAACACCGGAACGAACATGACGTTACTAACAGACAGTGAGCAACAACAGGTGGCTTCGGCCATCACAGAGGTGGAGCGTGAGACCGACGCGGAACTGGTAACGGTTCTTGCCGCAGCCTCCGATGATTATTCCTATATCCCTCTGCTCTGGGCCGGGGTTATTGCACTACTGGTGCCCGGAGCGATCAATTACTTTACCGGTTCGTTGGGCGCGGACTGGTTGCTGGTGGTTCAGTGGGTGACCTTTATCCTGTTATGCCTGTTGTTTCGGTTTCCGGGTGTGGGGCATCATCTGGTTCCAAAGGCTGTTCGCTTCTGGCGGGCGTCCAACATGGCCCGGCGGCAATTCCTGGAGCAGGATCTTCATCACACCCAGGGCGGCGTTGGCATGCTGATTTTCGTCTCGGAAGCGGAACACTATGTTGAAATTCTGGTGGATCAGGGCATTGCCGATAAGGTCAGCGACGGCGTTTGGGAAGAGATTGTCGGCACCTTTACCAACCAGGTTCGCAGTGGCGATACCCTGGCCGGCTTCCTCGGTTGCATCGAAAGTTGCGGCCAGCACCTGCGGGAGCAGTTGCCCGCAACCCGCGAGAAAAACGAATTGCCTAATCATCTGGTGCTAATACCGAAACGTTCTTAATGCCTGCCGCCGGTCTGCCGATAAACAGGGGCAGGCTGCGGAAGCATCCCATGTCCTGCCTGCAGACAGCGCTGATGAGGGGTGAGGGTATGGTTTCTCCAATTAATATTCCCGGTTCCGGAATGCCAGGTCGCTCCGGCGCGGAGCCATCGGGAAGCCGGTCGACAAACAATGCCCCCGAGCCTACCAAGGTCCGGGAACAGGGCAGGGGGGCGATCCGCACGCCCGAGGATGCTATTAACGCACTTCGAAGCAGGCTTGAACAACAGCTTCAGCAACGACTCGGGGCATCCGGCCCCGACGCATCTGCCTCCACCCGAAATCGATTCGAACCGCCGACAGCCGCCGACGTGGCCAGCCGCGTGCTGGGCTTCGTCCAGCAGCGCCTGCAAAAGGAAGCGGCTGCCGGTGCAGACTCGGAGCGCCTGGCAGGCCTGCTTTCCGATGCACGCCGTGGTGTTGAGCAGGGGTTCTCCGAGGCGCGGGAGCAGATCGAAGCCCTGGGGTTGATGACGGACACATTGAGTCGTGATATCGACGACAGCTTCACGCGCATCCAGGACGGTTTGTCTGATCTGGAATCGCGGTATCTGCAAAACGGGATGCCGTCAGAGAGCCGGGTAGCAGCGGCGATGGTGGAGAGCGCCAGCAAAGAGTCTTTTGCGTTTGAGGTCACCACCCGTGACGGCGACCGTGTGACCGTTCGCATGGAGGAGCAACGCTACTCGGCGATGTCGGCAAGTGCCCGCGAGAGTGATGGCGTCCGGTCTGAAGAAGTACGCTCGGCCAGCCTGTTTTCGGGGCGTTATGCGTTCTCGGTGGAGGGCAGTCTGGATGACGGCGAGAAGGCCGCGCTCGCGGATCTTTTTGGCAAAGTGCAGCAAGTGTCTGGCCGTTTTTTCGACGGCGATATCCAGGGTGCCTTTCAAGCGGCCCAGTCGTTGAGTTTGGGCGGGGATGAACTGGCGAGCTTCAGCCTGAACCTCTCTGCTACCCGGATGGTGTCTGCCGCTGCTTACGAGTCTGTATCCCGTGAGCCTTCATCCGAGCCCTCCGCAAACATGCAGTTGCGACCGCTTGGCAGTCTCGTCCGGGATATCCAGGGGCTTGCTCAGGAGTCGGTTGCCAAAGGCATGGACCTTCAGGCAATGGAAGGGCTCATGCAGGAACTGCTGGACGATATCCAGCGGCTCCAGAACGAGCGGGGCGGCGAAAACAACCCCGCGCCGCGCTCGTTAATGGATGATTTCCTGTCTTCAGTGTTGGCCGCTTTCGAAAGTGCCGGCCAGAAGGGCGAGCCGGCTTGAGGCATCAGGCCGGCTTGATTGCATAACCCTGTTTCGGGAAGTGGACATGGACCTGCCCGACACGCGCGTGGGAACGCTCCAGAATCAGGGTTTGCTCATCTGCGAACACCAGGCGTCCTGCGACCGGGTCGCGCCCGTAGTCATCGGGTGCGACTTCGACATTCTTTCCTGTTAACTCATTACCACCGGCAGACTCAATGGCTCGCGGCGTTTCATTGCGGGCAATGTCCAATGCCTGGTCAGCGGTGATCTCACTAGGTTTGCCGTGTCCGAAGGCTTTCATTCGCTCCAGCCACGCTGCCACGTTGGGAGTGTCCCGCAGCCAGGGTTTGCCCGCCAGATCGCAGACAAACCACAGGCCATGGTAGGCCGAAAAATCAGCGATGCAGGGAGTATCGCCGAACAAGAAGTCTTTCTCCAGCATCGACTCCATGGTTTCGATGTGCGCCATAACCTTGGCTTTTGCCTGCGGCCCTCGTACCGCTTTCACGCGGGACTTTGTGCCCATGGTGATGCGGTCCTTGAGGAAGCGTAAGGCGTTCAGCAGCGACGTGTCGCGGATCAGCTTCCGCAGCATGCGGCCATCGCTGGCGGCAATCACGCAGGCAAGAAACACCTCAAGGTCCGTGGTGTGCACAAAGTCGATGACTGCTTGCGGCTGGTTGGCCAGGCTCAATTCCGGTTTGCCACTCAGGCGTGCGATTTCGTCAGCGATGGCGCGGCTGTCGCAGAACACATCGGCGCCACTCTGGGCCACGGGAACTTTGCGGTAACCACCCGCCAGCGCGGAAAGCATAGGCCGGGGCGGCATTTCCCGGACGATAACAGACTGCCAGGAAAGGCCGGCGTAGCCGAGCATGGCCCTAACCTTTTCGGAAAAAGGCGACATGGCGTAGTGGTACAGAATGAACTCTTGCATGGGGAAACCCATCCTTATTTGGCAATGTTATCTGGCGCGATCCGGGAGGTTACCCTGCAATCCTGTCGGGCGAAAGGCCGGGAGTTGTCCGTGTGGGCCAGCTGGCCCGTCACCATCGCCCAGGCTTGAGGAAACGGGAAATACAGGTACTATGCTTTAGTTGCCCAAAAATAACGTCAGAAAAGACGACAACAATAAGGAGCCCTTGATGGCTGCAGACAGCAACAAGCAAACGTCCCTCCACTGCCTGTATTACTGGGCAAAGCAAACCCCCGACAAGGTATACCTGACCCAGCCATTTCCGGATGGCACCACCGAAGACATTACCTGGAAACAGGCCGCCGACCAGGTGTCCCGGATGTCGGCTCACTTGGCAACACTGGGCCTGCCGGAACGCAGCAATGTCGCCATTCTTGGCAAGAACAGTGCGCACTGGATCCTGTCAGACCTCGCCATATGGGCTGCCGGCCACGTTTCAGTTCCGCTATATCCGACGCTCAATGGTGAGACAGCTGCGTATGTGCTGGAGCACAGTGAAGCGAAACTGCTGTTCCTGGGGAAGTTGGACGGCAAGGCGGACGGCTGGAACGATATCAAGGGCCACATTCCCGGAGACCTGCCGGTTATTTCTTTGCCGATGTCGCCCCGGGACGACACGCCGAAATGGCTGGACGTTATCGCCCAGCAGCAGCCGGCCGAACCCAGCTTGCCGGACCCTGATGACCTGGCCACCCTGGTTTATACGTCTGGAAGCACCGGTCGCCCGAAAGGCGTTATGCACAGTTTTCGCACCATGATTTCCGTCGCCGATGGGCTGCAGCAGATATTCCCTGTCACCCAGGATGAAAGAATGCTTTCCTATCTGCCTCTTGCCCATGTTGCTGAACGTGCGGCGGTGGAAACCCAGTCGCTTTATTACGGATTCCACCTGTATTTTGCCAATTCCCTGGACACCTTCCAGGAAGATCTGCAAAGAGCCCGGCCGACCCTGTTCTTCTCGGTGCCCAGGCTGTGGATGAAGTTCTACCTGGCCATCAACAGCAAGTTGCCGCCGAAGAAGCAGAAGGTGCTGTTCAATATTCCGGTACTGAACAAACTGGTGAAAAAGAAGGTATTGAAGCAGTTGGGCCTGGATCACTGCCGTGCGGCCCTCACGGGGGCGGCACCGCTCTCGGGTGAAATTATTGGCTGGTACAGGAACCTTGGGCTGGAGCTGCTGGAGGTGTATGGGATGTCGGAAAACTTCGGCTATTCTCATGCCAATCGCCCGGGCCGGGCCAAGGTGGGTACCGTGGGTGTCACCAATCCTGGTGCGGAGCATCGTCTGGCTGAGAATGGCGAAGTGCAGGTCAAGAGCCCCGGCCAGATGCTGGGCTACTATAAGAACGAAGAGAAAACCCGCGAGGACGTTACCGAGGATGGCTTCCTTAAAACCGGGGATATGGGAGAGATCGACAGCGAGGGGTATCTGCGCATCACTGGCCGCGTGAAGGATCTTTTCAAAACCTCCAAGGGCAAGTATGTGGTGCCAGTGCCCATCGAAAGCCGTTTTAATCATCCCAAGGCAGAGGTTGTGTGCGTGGCGGGAGCCAACCAACCTCAGCCCTGCCTGATGGTGCTGTTATCCGAAGAAGCACGGGAAGCGCTGGAAGCAGGAGGCAGTCGTGATGAGCTGGAGAGGGAGCTGGCTGCGGAGCTGGACGCCGTTAACAGTGGGTGCGAGGCTCATGAGAAGCTGGCGTTCGTGGTGGTGGTGAAAGAACCCTGGACCATGGAAAACGGTATGCTCACACCCACCATGAAGATCAAGCGGAATGTGATCGAGGACTTCTACAACCGCAAAATGGACGAGTGGTTTGGCAAGAAGCAAAAGGTGATCTGGGAGTTCTGATCCCCAAAACGAAAACACCGGTGAGCCTGGGTATCCAGGGCCACCGGTGTTTTCGAAATCTGTCTTCCCTTACTTTCCCATACAGGGACGGGCTTAGTGCTCGCCCTGCATCATCTGGGGCATCTCCGGCGACGCGGTTGCTGCCCTTTTTCTCCAGGAATTCATCTTCCGGCTGATAACCTGTACGGCTTGCTTTGCAGCTGCACGGGTATATTGGCGCCTGACCTCAGTACTGTTGTGGAGGATACTGGACGGCAGCGGGTGTACGGTTGCGATATGGTCTTGAGTCATAGCGCCTTCCTCCTTATCTGGTGGATTAAAATATTGGTTAGCTGACTATATAAAGAAGTTTACGGCTTCGTATTTGCAGTTTAAATACGTTAAACTCCGTACTCACGTTGCAAATATGCAGTATCTATGGATTGGGATTATCTTCGATATATACACGCCCTGGCAATAGGGGGAACCCTTGCCAAAGCCGGTGAGATGCTGGGCGTTCACCAGACCACGGTGCTTCGTCGCCTGGATCAGATGGAAGAGCAGATGGGCGTTCAGTTCTTTGAGCGCAACCGGGATGGTCTGCAACTCACACCCGTGGGTGAAACCGCATTCCGCGAAGCCGAAAGGCTGGCCGCCGATATGGAAAATCTTGAACGGCAGTTGGTCGGGCAGGATTCAGCGCCCGTCGGTAAGGTCCGGTTGGCGGCCACCGACACCATGGTGAATGCCCTTATCAGTCCGATGATTGCAGAGCTCGTCCGGGAATACCCGGACATCGAACTGGAAGTGCTCACCGACAACGATGTGCTGAACCTGAGCCACCGCGAGGCAGACCTGACACTGCGGCCGGTAAACAAACCCCAGGCCACACTGGAAGGGGAGCGAATAGGCACGATCGAGTCGGCTATCTACGCTGCTACCAGCTACCGTAAGCGTCATACCGACCTGGACCTTGAGCATTCGCCGGAGCAGGCGCTCTGGATTCTGCCGGATGAGAGCTTTAGCCACCTGGCAACGGGGCGGTGGTATCGCAAGCACCTGAAGAATGCGTCGTCCATCATCCGTTGCAACAGTCTCCAGGCAATGCACGCCCTGGCGCGGGCCGGGGCAGGGCTGGCGGCATTGCCCTGCTACCTGGGCGACAGTACCAAGGAGCTGACGCGCCTGTCGGAGCCACTTGAAGGCGAGGGCGTTGACCTGTGGCTGATGGTGAACCACGACACGCAACAGATGGCACGGGTACGGATTGTAATGGAGTTCCTGACCGCCAGGCTGACCCAACTGACACCCCAGGTGGAAGGCGAGAGCTGACGCCGAATCATTGTCTGGGCTTACCAGTCACCACAGAAGGGCCAGAACTGGTAGAAACGCCAGCACTGGAATTCTTCCTCGCAGGTCTGGAGCTGGCGGTCATAGCGGAAGGCCCGGTTCTGGACCCGAGTGGCCAATGACCTTACCTTCGGCTTGGCGAGGTAGCTCTGTCGCTGGTAGCCGGTCCTGCCTTCGTGGTAGGCGAGGTAAAGTTTCTCGGGGCTGGTGAGAGGAATGCCCACTTCTCTGCGGGTCAGGTGGTTATACCAGCCCACGAAATCGAGTGCGTATTTCATGTTGGTTCGTACCACGGACAGACCGTCTCCGTTTGCGGCCAGGTACTCGGCCCACGCCGGGTCGAGCGCCTGGGCGTAGCCGTAGGCGGATGTTGGCCGGCGCCAGGGAATGAACCCCAGCAGGCGGGTCCGTGGTGGACGGGCATGACTGCGAAACGACGATTCGTAGTAAACAAAAGCCATCTGCGTTGCAATCGGGGTGCCCCAGCGCTCCCGTGAACGGCTGGCATAGTCGTACCATACCGGATGCTCACGGAAGATCTCACAGACGTCGTCCGGGTTTGCCGGTGGGTCTGGCTCCAGCAGGCTGAAACGCATGATGGCGACAATGGCGATTGCCAGCCCCAAGCCCAGTGTTGGCAGGCCATACCACCGCATTCGGGACTTCCAGATTTTCACCCGGTTGCTTTTAAGTCGTCCAGGTCGTCTGTTTTTCGGTCGATTACGGCGTTTCTTCATGGGCGGGACCGGGCCCTGTCACTCCACACTACAAAATGGTCATCTGTTACTGGCCGGCTTTGCTTGCAGCTCTCGCCAGCTCCATGGCATAACAGACCCTCGTTATCAGAGGATACTAGGTTCATGCGCACACTATCCCAAGTTAAACCGGCATTACTTTTTCTTTTGCTGGTCTGTGGTTCTGCCACCGCAAGCCCTTTGGCGGACTCGGTGCTCCGGGTGTCGCCCATTGATGAGGTTGTCGCCCAGTACCCGGCGATGATGAGCCAGGGCATCCGCCAGGGCCTGAAACAAAGCGGGCGGGTTGAGCCGTTTGTTGCCAACACCATCAGCAGTGTTGTGAGTAATGCGTTCAGTGTTGCCGAGATTCGCGCGCGGCTGGTCGAGGACCTGGACCAGGGGCTCAGCGAGGGGCAGTTGAACTCGGTACTGGCCTGGTATGAAACGCCGCTGGCGGAGAAAATTTCCCAGGCAGAGGTGGCTGCCTCAAACCCCGACTCGTGGAAGCAGGTGGAAGCCAATGCCGCGGCGCTGCAGGAGCAGTACAAGGGCAGCGAACGGGCCAAGCTGTTCACTCGCTTTGACCGGGCTGCCCGTGCAACGGAGAGTGCCGTGGACACCACCGTCGCTGTCCAGTTGGGTTTAGCCTCTGCCATGGCAGCGTTCAACGGTAGCAAAGGCCCAACCTTCGAACAGCTTCAGCAACAGATCGAGAACCAGCGTGGCATGCTGCGGGGCATGGTCGCCCAGCAGGTCTACGATGGCTACCTCTACACCTATCAGGATCTCAGCTCTTCCGAGTTGAAGAAGTACATTGAGTTCCTCGAAAGTGATGCCGGCTCGGCATTCACCCGCGTGGTTACCAACAGCGTTCAGCGCTCGATCACGGACCCTGTGGAGTCCATAGGGAACCAGTTGGGGCGCTTTTTTAATCGGCGGTAACACCGCGAAAGATTGAAAAGCCCCTGTTTTGGGTCCAGTCTCCAGTAGTCACTTTCCGTAACGGAGACGGCCCCATGGATTTCAATGCCTACCAGCAAACCCTGGCCACCGAACTCAGGGGCCGGGAATGCCCCTTTCCTGAGGCGGAGTACCAGCAGCGTCTCAAACACCTTCGCGCCAGGATGCATGCGGACGGTCTCGGAGCTGTTCTGTTAACCGACCCGTCCGATCTGTTTTATCTGACCGGTTACAGTACCTTTGAAGTCTCCGTTCACGTCGCACTGGTGGTCACCGCCGATACGCTTACCCTTCAAGTGCCCTCCATCGAAACCGGTCCCGCCATGGTTACCACACGGGTCGATCACGTTATCGGTTACCGTTGGGAAGGCGTGGGCGATGTGTTGGATCCCCTGGCACACGCGCTGATAGGGCATGGCAGAAAGGTCGGCGTTGACTACTGGCATGGCTCGCTCCGCCAGGGGGTCCTGGAAGGGCTCAAACAGCGACTCCCAGACACACAGTTTGTGGATGCTTCAGGCCTGTTGAAAAGCATCCGTATTGTGAAATCAGCGGCCGAAATTGATTGCCTGCGGCACAGCGCCCGCATAACTGGGCAGGGCATCGAAGCCGCAGCAGCGGCCATCCGCCCCGGGATGACCGACAACGACATAGCGGCCATCGGCGCAGAAAGCCTTCTGGCGGGCGGCAGTGAATTCATGAGTATGCAGCCTATCGTAACGGTGGGGCTGCGCAGCAGTGTCATCCATACCAATCACAAGCGGTGCAGGATCGAAGACGGCGATACGGTGTTCCTCGAATTTGGTGCTGCCTGGCAACGTTACACGGCACCGATGATGCGTACTCTGGTGGCGGGTCAGCCGTCGGCCAGGATGCGGGCCGTTTTTGATGGTTGCCGTCGCGTGGTGGATACCCTCCAGGCGTCTATGGTGCCGGGCCAAACTTTCGATTCCGCTGCCAGGGCTGCGGAGCAGGTTATGGCACCACTGGCCAGTGAGGTGTTTTTCTCCGGGGTGTTTGGCTACACGGTGGGGGCACAGTTTCCTCCATCATGGGTGGAAGGCTCCGGTTTTATAGCCCGGGGGGAGTCGACGGTGTTCCAGCCGGGAATGGTGTTTCACTTGCCCATATGCCTGAGAATTCCGGGGCAATGGGGCATGGGGTGCAGCGATACAGTAATGGTGGGTGAGCACGGCGGCGAACCGCTGACGGCCAACCCCTGGCGGCTGGACTGAGCTCAGTCGGCTATTTTCCTGCTTTGTTCAGTGATGCCTGGGGCTTGGTTTCAAAATAGGTGTCGTAGCGGCCATTTTTCCTGAATATCTGCAGGCGCTTGTTGAATACCTCTCGCAGGGTTTGTGTTTCCGGTTCGTTGGCTGGAAACAGCAGGAAGCTTTGATTCTCCAGAATGGGCTTCGGGTGGTGGGTAATCCGGAGGGTTTGCTGTGGGTCGGTTTCCCGGCGAAGAATGTAGTAGCCGACGTTGATTTCTTCCGGGAACGCATCAATCCGGCCAAACAGCAGGCGGCGGAAATTAAGTTCCGTGGAGGCGACCCATTCCACGTTCAGAATACCGTTCTCGATTGCGCTATCGAACTCGGGGCCGTAGCTGTACCCGATGCTTCCCCCAAGATTAAGGTTGGCAAGGTCCTGCATCTGGTGCCATTGAATGGGTGTGTCCTTGCGGTAGAACAGCACGAAGCGCTCGTTCATCACCGGCTCGCTGTAGAGAAAGTCTTTCTGTCGGTCGGCTGTGTACATCCAGATCGCGGTGGCATCGTGTTCGCCGTTTGCAGCTTCACGATAGGCGCGTTTCCAGGGCAGGAAGTGAAACTCCACGCTGTAGCCTTCCATTGCGAAGATGTCTCGGACCAGCCGGGCAACCGTACCCTGACCAGGCTCACTTTCCACGAAAAAGGGAGGCCAGTCGCCAACGCTAATGCTCAGTTTTCGCTCGTCATCATCCGCTAATGCCAGAGTCGACCACAGCACAACCAGCGCAACCAGGTACGCTTTTGAAGCCTTCATACAATCGCCTACACACAGATGTTGCAATAATAGGCAAGGGGATACCTTACGGGCGCTTCTCCTTTTGAAAGTAGACCAGGGATGATGATCCGTCATTCCAGCCGAATGTCACGCAGGTAGAGTGTCTTGGGCTCTGGCAGTGCAACCGTGAACAGAATCAGTCGTCTGATGGCCTGCATATTCATTGATCGGCCTTCGGGGGCTGCCCTGACCCTGTCGAGGTCCAGTTCGAATTGGTTGGGGCCGGGAGCCAGGGAGAGGCGGGTGTTGAAGCGGTCATTGTAGTCGTTGTCGCCCAGGTCATGCTCTATGTCGTTGATTCTTAGAACCATCGGCAATGGGTGGTCCTGAGGGTTGTACAAGTCGATGACGAGGCGGTCATAGTCGCGCCAGTCTTCGGGTAAATTGTGTAGGGAAACTCCGGAATAATGCGCTGTGGACAGGGATATCCTGAGTGCGCGCTTGTGGGCGTCTATGGCATGCTCGGTTACGGGCGCTATGACGCCATCCCAGAATGGTGAGGGATCTGGCTGGCGGAAGTCGTAGAGTGCCGGCAGCAGTTGGCTGACGTGGTACTGCTGAATGGCGACCCTTGCCGTGGCACCGATTTCGGCGGCCAGTAGCGCAGCCACGATGAGCCTCAGTGGCCAGACCACCGGCCGTGACTTCCGGGTGAGTGAGGCCCGTGGCCGCAGGGCCAGGATGGTCCATACGCCCACCTGGTTGCGGAGGATATCCTGCCAGTCCATCTGGCGGCTGGTTCCGTGTTGTAGCAGTTCGATACCGGTGCCAAGCAGGAGTACGGCAAGTGTGCCGATGCCCCAGAGAGTCCAGCCCGTCCAGATCCGCCAGGGCTGGATGGCCAGGGTCAGCAGAGCAAAGAACAGAATATGCCCGAGATTCCAGGCTGATTTGAACAACGGCCCATCGGACCAACCGGGGCCGCCGACAAAAAACAGAGGGGCAATCAGAATCATGCCCGCAAAAGCCAGATACCGGAGTATCTGGGTATTGCGGGCGGGCCGGTACGCTGGCAGGTTTAAAGCCATCAGCTCCGGCTGGTCACTTCCAGCAGGTGGTAGCCGAACTGGGTTTTCACCGGGCCGAGCACCTTGTTCACTTCACCACTGAAAACCACCTTGTCGAATTCCGGAACCATCTGGCCCGGGCCGAAAGCGCCCAAGTCGCCGCCGTTGCGGCCTGAGGGGCAGGATGAATGTTGCTTCGCCACTTCCGCGAAGTCCTGGCCGCCTTCAATGGCTTTCTTCAGTTCTTCACATTTTGCTTCGCTGTCTACAAGGATGTGACGCGCGGTTGCCTGTGTCATGGTGTGTTTCCTTTTTTCGAATGAGGATCATGTTGCGATCACCGAGGGTGAAATGCTGCCCGCACTGGGCCGTTGAGGCAAGCGCTTTTTATCCGTGTTTTTGCTGTCTCACGGTTTTGGCCACAAACCTGTACAATGCCGGCTTTTCCTTCGCCGGCCCGTGCCCGGTCTTCACTCTCAGCAGGTCTATTCTTGATATCCACCGCGAACATTACCATGCAGTTCGGGGCCAAACCCCTTTTCGAAAATGTGTCCGTCAAATTCGGCAATGGCAACCGCTACGGTCTGATCGGCGCCAATGGCTGCGGCAAGTCCACGTTCATGAAAATCCTTGGCGGCGACCTGGAACCGTCGGCCGGCCAGGTCATGGTGGACCAGAATCAGCGGCTGGGTAAGCTGCGCCAGGACCAGTTTGCCTACGAGGACTGCTCGGTGATTGATACGGTCATTATGGGCCACGAAGAGCTCTGGCGTGTAAAAGCCGAGCGTGATCGTATCTACTCGCTCGCTGAAATGAGCGAGGAAGACGGCATGGCCGTGGCGGACCTGGAAGTGCAATTCGCCGAGATGGACGGCTATACCGCCGATGCCCGCGCTGGCGAACTGCTGCTGGGCCTGGATATTCCCCTGGAACAGCACAACGGCCCCATGAGCGCTGTTGCGCCGGGCTGGAAACTGCGTGTTCTGCTGGCCCAGGCGTTGTTCTCTGATCCTGATATCCTGCTTCTGGACGAGCCCACCAACCATCTGGATATCAATACCATACGTTGGCTGGAGAACATCCTGGTGGCTCGCAACAGCACCATGATCATTATTTCCCACGACCGCCACTTCCTGAACAGCGTGTGCACACACATGGCGGATCTGGATTATGGCGAGCTTCGGCTGTTCCCTGGCAATTACGACGAATACATGACCGCTGCCACCCAGGCCCGCGAGCGCATGCTGTCGGATAACGCCAAGAAGAAAGCCCAGATTGCCGAGTTGCAGCAGTTTGTCAGTCGCTTTTCCGCCAACGCTTCCAAAGCCAAGCAGGCAACCTCCCGCGCCCGTCAGATCGACAAGATCCAGTTGGAAGAGGTCAAACCGTCCAGTCGGGTAAGCCCGTTCATCCGGTTTGAGCAAACCAAGAAGCTGCATCGACAGGCGGTAACGCTGAAGGAATTTACCAAGGGCTTCGATGGCAAGCCCCTGTTCGACAAAATGAACCTTCAGATCGAAGCGGGTGAGCGAGTGGCCATCATCGGGCCCAACGGCATTGGCAAAACCACACTGATGCAGTGTATGGCCGGCGCCATGACGCCTGACAGCGGCGATGTTAAGTGGACCGACAGTGCCCAGGTCGGCTACTACGCCCAGGATCACGGCGCCGACTTTGATGAGGACATGGATCTGACCGAGTGGATGTCGCAATGGACCACCGGCGGAGAACAACTGGTTCGGGGAACCCTCGGCCGCATGTTGTTCTCAGGGGATGATATCGGTAAATCGGTGAAGGTCATTTCGGGCGGAGAGCAGGGCCGTATGCTGTTCGGTAAGCTGATCCTGGAAAAGCCCAACGTCATGCTGATGGACGAGCCCACCAACCACCTGGACATGGAATCCATCGAGGCCCTGAACCTGGCGCTGGAAAATTACCCGGGCACGCTGGTGTTTGTCAGCCATGACCGGGAGTTCGTGTCATCCCTTGCCACCCGAATTATTGAACTGAAGGCCGACGGCATAACCGACTTCAGCGGCAGTTACGATGACTACCTGCGAAGCCAGGGTTATGTCTGATCACTTTCGTCCAGGCGAGCCATCAGGGTATTGATCGCCCCCGCAAACTCAACCGGTGAGTCTTCCTGCAGGAAGTGTCCGCCGGTGAGAGTGGTGTGGGGCTGGCCCTTTGCGCCGGGAATTCTCTCCTGCATATAACGGTCGCCGCCCCGGGTGATCGGGTCGCCGTTACTGAAAGTGGTCAGGAACGGCTTCTTCCACTGCTCCAGAACCTTCCAAGCTTCGCGATTGGCTTCACTGGCAGGGTTGTCTGGTGTCACCGGCACCAGTTTCGGAAAAGCGCGAGCACCGGCCTTGTACTTCTTGTTGGGGAATGGCGCATCGTAGGCACGACGCTCGTCGGGCCCCAGGGTGCGAAAGCTTCCGGTATTGATAATGCGGGCAATGGGAAACCAGGGGCTGTACAGGGCGAAGTTCTTCCACAACTGGAACGCTTTTGGCACGGGCTGGTCGCCGGTAGGCAGCATGCCATTACCCACCACAATGGCACGGAACCGCTCCGGATTTTCCGCCGCCAGTCTCAGGCCGAGAAGAGATCCCCAGTCCTGGCATACGAGGGTGATGTTCTGCAGGTCAGTCTGTTCCAGAAACGCCTGCATCCAGTCCATATGGCTCTGGTAACTGTACGCGTTGATATCCGTGGGTTTGTCGGATTTGCCAAAACCGATCAGGTCTGGCGCGATCACCCGGTGCCCTGCCGCTGCACAGATGGGAATCATGTGGCGGTAGAGGTACGACCAGGAAGGTTCGCCGTGCATCATCAGCACCGGGCTGGCGTCCGAGGGGCCTTCATCGACGTAATGCATGCGCAGTCCGTCGACCTCCACGTAATGAGGGGCGAAGGGATAATCCAACAGGCGTTCAAATCGTTTGTCAGGTGTTCGCAGCGCGTTCATCGTGTTCTCCGGCAGCCATCGGTCACGGAATTATTGTAAGCTTGCTTAACGTATCATGACTTGCGCTGGCTGTGTCGGTCCTTTCAGGTCCTTTTCAGTCTTGTTCGGCGCTCGGGCAGCATTTTCGCCATCCTTTCCCCGCTTTTAACGTATGGGAGTTTCAACTTGGAGTGTAATACCGTTCTGGCCGCCACGCGGCGGTGGGTGTCAGAGGTGGTCATTGGTCTCAACTTGTGCCCGTTTGCCCGTCGGGAGTTGGTGAATGGGCGCATTCGATTTGTGGCGACGGATGCCAACTCGGAGGAGGGGCTGTTAACTGCACTGCAGGAAGAAATGATGCATCTGGAACAACATCCGGAGGTTGAGACAACGCTGCTTGTGCATCCCGACGTGCTGACGGACTTTATGGACTACAACGATTTTCTCGACGCAGCCGACGGCCTTCTTGTGCATCTCGAGCTGGACGGGGAGTATCAGATTGCCAGTTTTCATCCCGACTATCAGTTTGGCGGCACCAATGCGGCTGACGCCGAAAATTACACCAATCGCTCTCCTTACCCGATGCTGCACCTGCTGAGGGAACGCAGCCTTGAGCGCGCCATCGCCGGCTATCCCGGAACAGAATCGATACCGGAGCAGAACGTTGAGCTGATGAATCGATTGGGTGCAGACCACATGCGCAACCTGCTTATCCGGACTTTGTCCCCCGGATAAGAGCTCTGACGGGTAATGAATCGCTCAACTGTTATGGTCAAAAAACCACACTTCTGAATCTGTTTCACTGGCGGCCCGCTTTGTAGGATTGACGAGTAACGAATCGGTAACAGGGAGCTCGGCAGGGAACATGGAAATCGTATTAAGCGTATTGCTCTTCGCGCTGGTGTCGACGGTAACGCCAGGCCCGAACAACATCATGATCATGACATCGGGCGTCAATTTCGGGGTGTGGCGAACGCTACCTCACTACCTGGGTATCTGCTTTGGTTTTCCCGCCATGGTGGTAGCGATCAGTCTGGGCCTGGGGAAAGTGTTTGAAGCATTTCCGCAGTTACACCTGGTGATCAAGGTTCTTGGCATAACCTATTTGCTGTATCTCGCCTGGAGAATCGCGACCACAGCCACAGAGATCGACGGTGAGAAAACCAGCAAGCCGTTGTCGTTCCTTCAGGCGGCGGCCTTCCAGTGGGTGAATCCCAAAGCCTGGGTCATGGCGGTTGGCGCTTTGGCGACGTTCACCACGGTCAGTAGTGGCGAGGTGCTGCAGCAGTCGTTCTGGATCGGGCTGACCTTTTTGCTGGTCAGCGTGCCCTGTGTCGGTAGCTGGATGCTTGGCGGGGCAGGATTGCGGAAATTGTTGCGCAAGCCGTTATATCGAAGGATGTTCAACTGGAGCATGGGCGCGCTGCTTGCGCTGTCGGTAATTCCCATGCTCTCGGTGGAAACCGCAAAGCTGGTCTAGCCGGTTCCTGACAGCGGGCAGGTAGCCCGCTGTCAGATTTCGGTGATCGACCAGGTCGATATCAATCCACCCGGGTCAATGTCACATCGATGTTGCCACGGGTGGCGTTGGAGTAGGGGCACACCTGGTGAGCTGCATCGATCAGCTGCTTGGCCTGTTGATCGTCCATGCCCGGCAGAGAGATTTTCAGTTCCACCTCGATCCCGAAGCCTCCGGGAATCTGGCCAATGCCGACTACACCCTCAATAGACGCATCTTCTGGCATGGGAAGCTTGTCCCGGCCAGCGACGAATTTCATGGCGCCGATGAAGCACGCAGAATAACCGGCCGCGAACAACTGCTCCGGGTTGGAGCCTTTGCCGCCGGCACCACCCATTTCTTTCGGTGTTGTCAGCTCAACATCGAGGACGCCGTCCGAGGAGATGGCACGGCCGTCACGGCCGCCGGTAGCTTCTGCTGACGCGCGATAAACAACCTGTTCAATAGACATGTTTTCGACTCTCCTTCGTGCGCATTACAACGCATCGTGTGTTGATGACTTTATTTCATTGTTAATGGTTGCACAAAATTAAATTTTGCACAATGCAAATAGAATATTGTGCCCTCTTCAGAATCTTTTCCGGTTGTTACCATTGGCAGCGGTGGATTTGCTCCCTAAAGTAGAGGAGTTCCCAACGAGTGTGAGTGTGATGCCTGTCATTCAAAAACCTGTTAAAGGCGTAACAATGCCGGCCGCTGATCAGCCACTGGAGCTGCATTCTCCCGAGCAGGCGGGGGCCATGCTGGCGGAATTCATCCACCGGCATCCTGGCCTGATGATATTGACGGGAGCCGGCGTCAGTACCGATTCCGGCATTCCTGACTATCGGGATGGCGATGGCGCGTGGAAGCGCAAACAACCGGTCCAGCATCAGGACTTTATGACGAGCACGATGGTTCGCCAGCGTTACTGGGGGCGAAGTCTCATTGGTTGGCCAATCATTCGCAACGCCAGGCCCAACATCGCGCATCATCGTGTTGCCGAGTTGGAACTTCGCCGCTACAGCCGCCTGCTTGTCACCCAGAACGTGGATCGCCTGCATCAGCAGGCGGGTAGCCGTTCGGTAACGGATTTGCACGGCAGGGCTGACGAGGTTGTCTGCATGGATTGCGGATATCGCTGCAAGCGCGACGAGGTCCACGAGCGTTGCGCGGACATGAACCCGACTTTTGGGCACTATTCCGCCGGCGCCGCGCCGGATGGTGATGCCGATCTGGAAGTGGACTTTTCTGAGTTTCGCATCGCGGACTGCCCCTGTTGCGACGGCATTCTGAAACCGGATGTGGTGTTTTTCGGCGACTACGTGCCCAAAGACCGGGTGACGTCCACACTGGACACGCTCAAGACGTGTGATGGCCTGTTGGTGATCGGCTCTTCGCTGATGGTCTATTCCGGATTTCGATTTTGTCGCTATGCCAAAGAATGGGGTAAACCCATGGCGACACTGAACCTGGGGCGTACCCGTGCCGATTCACTGGTGGACCTGAAGCTTAACGCGGGTATCAGTGACACCCTGGCCTACACCCTCGGCCAGCTCTGACTCTTCGGCATCTACCTATACGCATCTGAAGCTGGTTTCATTAGCTTGCTTAGATGAACGTTCATACATATTCCTACCAGCTTCAACCCGAAAAAGTCCGCGCGGAGTTTTTCCGGCTTCTTCCCATCTCGTTATTTGTGGTGGCCTTTGGTGCTGCCTTCGGATTGGCGGCCATCCAGAAAGGATTGGAGCCACTGCAGGCAATACTCATGAGCACCACGGTATTTGCGGGCGCTTCCCAGTTTGCCGCTGTCGATATGTGGGGTAGCGAGGTGTCGCTGATTCCTTTGATGGCCGTCGTGTTCGCCATTAATTCCCGCCATCTGCTGATGGGGGCCTCCCTGTACCCCATGCTCAGGGATGTGTCCCCGGGTCGGCGCTATGGCTTACTGCTGCTCCTGACCGACGCCAACTGGGCCGTGTCCGCGCAGGAATACCAGAGTGGTAAACGGAACCTGGAGGTTATCCTCGGCGGTGGTCTTGTGCTGTGGGTGGCGTGGATTATCGGAACCTGGCTGGGGGTTTATTTCGGTGGCCTGCTGCAGAATCCCAAGTCTCTGGGCCTGGATATGGTGCTGGGTTGCTTCCTGCTGGCCATGGCACTCGGCGGCAACAAATCCCCCCGAACCCTTGTGGCCTGGACCGTCGCGGCAACCTCATCGCTGGCCGCCTGGAAATGGCTACCGCCCAATACCCACGTGGTTGTCGGTGCGTTGGCAGGTGGCGCTATTGGTTTTTTCTGGATGGAAAAGAAGTCTGAAGCACCGGAATCTGTTGAAGAGGGACGTTCATCATGACGGTTGAAACCACGGTTGCTGGCACTCTGGCCCTGATCGCCATCATGACGCTTGTCACCCTGGCGACTCGCTTCGGCGGTGTGTTCCTGATGTCGTTCGTAACGATCAACCCGCGCATCGAAAGCTTCATCAACACCATGGCCAGTTCGGTGTTGATCGCGATCATCGTCCCCATGGCGGTAAGCGGCGATGCCGGCTCATTGGCAGCACTGGTTGTCACCGCTGTTATTATGCTGGCAACGAAGAAGCCTCTCCCCGCTATCGCAGCCGGTATCGCTGCAGCAGGGCTAGTCCGCTATGCAGGAATCACCGCGCTCTAGGGTTTTCCTCCGAATCAGGGCGAGGCAGGGCAGGTCTCCCAAAAATGTGCGGAGCCATGGATGGCGGAGCCCAAGCGTACATGGATGTATTCAAAGCGTTTTTTGGGAGACCTGCCCTGCCTCGGCCGCCTCAGCGGCACCAGTTTGAGGCACAGCGTCGGTCTCAGGCTCAGAGTTCGAGCCAGACGGTTCATGCATCGGATTGGTGCTGCGGAACGCCAATTCGCCGACTCCGGGGAGTTTGATGCCAAGCGCCAACGGGTTGATGCCCATCGAGAGCCCCAGAATGTTCAATTCCAGTCCTTCCCGAACACCGGCCAGAATACCAAAATAACCACCGAGCGATAGTTGATAACCGCTGCCGCCAGGTACCTCGGACACAACGCCATTTCCCAGATAATCCTTGCCAATCGCGTGGTTGGGCAGGGCCACATCCATTTCCGGAATCTGACGGATCACCCAGGCGACGAAGGTGTTGCTGTTGGGGCCGGGCCAGGCGGTGTATTCCGTTGGGTATGGGTAGCGGTCAATCACCTCATTCAGCTGATCAATAATCCGCTCGGCCTGCTCACCGCGGATATCCGCAATCAACGTCGGCGGCGCGCCATACCAGGCACGATCCGGGTCGTCTGGCCGGGACTGGACCACGTAGTGACGCCAGCCCGTGACTTCATGAACATAATAGCCATCGGCGCCCGTCTCTTTGGTGCTGATCCAGGTATGCAATGAGAAATACCCCCGCCAGTTATAGGCACGGGCCCCGTAGACCTGAACCACCGCCGCTTGCTCCTGCTCCGGGCGTGGGGCAATGCCCGCGCTGGAGCGGTCTGCCGTTCGCCAGCTCCCTGAGTCCTGGAGGCCGGCGCAGGCGGCCAGGAACAGCGGGCCGGCGAGCAGAAGTGACAGTGTCAGGGTGAAACCGATAAAACAGCGTTTGAAGGTTTTCATCTGAATCCGGAAACGTTGAATGACCCATGTTTTGCGATGGTACGACGAAAGAAACTCAGAGTTCATTCATGCCGTAAAGTTCCCGTCGCCCGTGCTCTTGGTCATTTGATGGTCACGGTTTACTGGTATACGCTGAAAATACAGGCATTCGAAGCACTTGCCTGACACTTACAGCCTTGGAACAGGAGGCGTCATGTCCGACCATCATGTTTACAAGAAGGTGGAAGTGGTTGGCTCTTCGAAGAAAAGTATCGAGGATGCCATTGAGAATGCGATTGCCGAATGCAGCAAGAATCTTCGCAACATCGAATGGTTCGAGGTGCAGGAGACGCGCGGCCATGTGGTCGACGGAAAAGTCGGACACTATCAGGTCGTGCTCAAGATAGGCTTCAAGATTGAGGG
Organism: Marinobacter sp. UBA3604; assembly: GCF_002375325.1. Classification (NCBI taxonomy): domain Bacteria; kingdom Pseudomonadati; phylum Pseudomonadota; class Gammaproteobacteria; order Pseudomonadales; family Marinobacteraceae; genus Marinobacter; species Marinobacter sp. UBA3604. The sequence continues at coordinate 47,039 of NZ_DFMB01000046.1, read as the reverse complement.
AAGCTGACATCCGGTGATCTGAGCAAATTTTTGGTAAAACCATGGGAGGTATTCTTATGGGCACTGGACCAAATGCTCTGTTACTGGTTGATGTTCAAAATGATTTCTGCGAAGGCGGCAGCCTGGCGGTGCCTGGCAGTGATGACATTTTTCCGGCGATCAACGGATGGATCGACAAGGCCCAGTCGTCTGGATGGCCGATTCTTGCCAGCCGGGATTGGCATCCGGTGGATCACATAAGTTTCAGTGATCGCGGTGGGCCCTGGCCCGTCCATTGCGTTCAGGACACCCCCGGGGCCGAGTTTCATCGCAACATGGCACTGCCTGACTCGGCCATCCGGGTGAGCAAGGGCACCGCATTCGATACCGATGCCTATTCCGCGTTCGACGCTACCCAGCTGGACAGCTACCTGCGCCGCCACGGCATTCATCGGCTGTTTGTAGCCGGGCTTGCACTGGACGTGTGTGTCCAGGCGACCGTGAGGGATGCGTTGAAGCTCGGCTTCGAGGTTGAGCTCATTACCGATGGAACACGGGCCGTTCAGGCTGATAACGCCCCAGCGGTTTTCAAACAACTGGAAGAGGAGGGCGCGGAACTGTGCTGAAACACCCCCCGGTTGTAAAAGAGACTGACCTGCCTCTGCTGGTGGATCTGTATGAGCTGGCTATGGCCCAGGCGTACTGGTCCGAAGGCATGAACGAGAACGGGGTTTTCAGTCTTTTCTTTCGCACACTTCCTGAGAACCGTAATTTCGTTCTTGCCTGTGGCCAGCAGCACGTGGCCCATATTATTGAATCTCTCGCCTTTACCGACGAACACATAAAGCGCCTGGAATCCCTGGGCAGGTTCCAACCCCGGTTTCTGGACTGGCTGCGGGAATTCCGCTTCAGTGGTTCTGTACATGCGATTGCGGAAGGAACGCCGGTATTCCCTCAGGAACCCTTGCTGGAAGTGGAGGGGCCTGTTGCCGAGGTTCAGTTGCTGGAAAGCCTGGTGATGAACTACGTGCATCTGGAATCTGTGCTGGCCTCCAAGGCGGTCCGCCTGATATTCGCGGCGCAAGGCCGGCCGGTCGTCGACTTCGGGATGCGCCGCACCCATGGTATGGACGCGGCACACCGAGGTGTGCGCGCGTACCGATTCGCCGGCCTGGCCGGAACCAGCAATGTCCTGGCAGGCCTGGATTTCAACATGCCGGTATACGGCACCATGGCACACAGCTTCGTTCAAGCCTGTACAGGTGAGATGGAGGCGTTCAGAACCTATGCCCGGCTCTACCCGGGCACAACACTGCTGGTTGATACCTATGACACCCGCTCGGCGGTGGCGAGGATCATCGATTGGCTGCAAGAAGAACCGGAGGTGCGCATTGGTGGTATCCGCCTGGATTCCGGCGACCTTGCCTCGGACGCTGCTGAATGCCGACGTATGCTGGATGAGGCGGGCCTTGGCGATGTAAAAATCATGGCGAGCGGCGGTCTGGATGAATACAAGATCGCGACACTTGTCTCCGACAACGCCCCCATCGACGGCTTCGGTGTTGGCACTGCCATCGGGGCCTCGAACGACGAGCCGGCATTGGAGCTTGCCTTCAAGCTTACGGAGTACGCGGACCTGCCAAGAATGAAAAACTCCCCTGGCAAGCAGTCGTTCCCAGGCCGCAAGCAGGTCTACCGTCGCCTTGACCCGAACGGCCGCCTCGCGCAGGACGTCGTTGCCGGCCGGGACGAAGTGTTTGATGGCGAGCCGCTGTTGAAGCCGGTCATGAAGCGAGGCCTGATCATCGAAGGCGCCATTCCGACACTGGATAGTCAGGTGGACAATGCGAAGCGGGCGTTGGATGCCCTGCCGAGCCAGCTTCGCTCGCTGGAGCCTGCACATGAAAATCCGGTTGTGATCAGCGACTTTCTCAGGGCATTGCAGCGGGACACGCTGGCAAAGGTCCGGGGCTGACTGAAAGGCAGAGGTGCGAGATTCCGCGTGGCCCGGGATTACCGAAGCATGCGCCGTCTGATGGCGCCAACCAACTGGTTCAGCAGTTCGCGGGATTGGCCCTCGTAAAGCGTGTGAAACTTTTCTTTCTGCACCTCTCGTTCATGGCTGGTGTTCGACGACAGGGAATCCTTGCGCAGATCCATGAAGTGGCAGGCGGCCAGGTGGGCTTTTATATGATTGTCAATCAGTTGCGTAATGAGCCCATCGACGTCGTCATGGCAAAAGGGGCGTACGCGATTGAGGGTACTGCGTGCGTCCAGTGCCGCCTTGCGGGCTTCCAGGCGTAATTCGCCGGCCGGTTCATCAGACTCCACAGAACGCAGGAACATGCCCAGCTTGTCGTGCAATAGCCAGACCAGAGGCCAGATGGCCTCGTAAGCGGCCTTTTCAGCAGAGAACTGCTCACTGGCAATCGGGTTTCTTCCGGCTTCCGTGGAGTCGGGGCCATTGAACTGGGACACGCGTATTTCGTCCATGTCATGCCACAGGCTTTCGACGCGCTGCTTCACGGTGTCACTCTGTTCAGCCGCGGCCCGCCTGGCGGCGGAGGCCGAAAACAGGGCGACAATTGCCACAACGAGTGCGGCAATTGCGATGAAGAACGTCAGCTGTGTTGTCGCGAGAAAGTCGAAAAGGTAGTCCATGTCCATGGCTGCCCGCTCCGGTAAGTGTCTGCACGACCCCTGGCTCGCTACTGGTTCTGCTCGGTCTGTCTGAATGGCAGCGCCTGCAGGGCATCTTCAGTATAGGCCATGACATGCTCCGCTTCTTCGCTGGTAAACCTTTCGATGGCGTCGCGAAAACCGGGGTGCATAACGCCATGCCAGGAATGGGTGATCACCGGCTCAAACCCCCGAACCAGTTTGTGCTCCCCCTGCGCGCCAGCATCGAAGCGTGCCAACCCCAGCTGTATGGCCAGTTCAATGCCTTGATAGTAGCAGGTTTCAAAATGCAGGTGGTCGAATTCCTCCAGGCAACCCCAGTAGCGCCCGTAGAGCGTATCCTCGCCCGTCAGGAATAGCGCACCGGCGATCATCTCACCCTCTTTTACCGCCATGACAAGGTGAAGATGCTCCGCTTGGCGGTCTTTCAGCAGGCGGAAAAAGGCCTTGTTCAGGTATGGCCGCTGGCCCCGTTTCAGGTAGGTGGCCTGGTAAAATACGTGGAAGGCCGCGAGCACATTATCCGGGATATCGTCTCCCGAAAAATGTCGGAATGAAATGCCCTGATCCGCAACCTGTCTTCTTTCCTTGCGGATTGATTTGCGCTTGCGCGACGTCAGCCGGGCGAGAAAGTCCTCGAAGGTGTTGTAGTCGTGGTTGTGCCAGTGGAACTGGCAGCCGATCCGGTGAAGCTGGTCGCTTCTGTCCAGCAGTGCCTGGTCCTGGCGATCCGGGAAAAGCAGGTGCCAGGAGTGGGCCCCCAGGCGTGTGGTGATGGCATCCAGCGCATCGTGGATTCGTGCGGGCGTCATCCACTGGCGAAGGGTTTCCGAAAACAACAGCCGTGGCCCCTGGCAGGGTGTGAACGGAATGGCAATCAGCAGCTTGGGATAGTAATCCATGCCATAGCGCTGATAGGCATCGGCCCAGGCCCAGTCGAAGACGTATTCTCCCATGGAGTGAGCTTTCAGGTAGGCCGGAGCCACTCCGGCAAGCCGGTTGTCCAGGTAGAACGCCAGATGGGCCGGTTGCCAGCCTGTCGCGGTGTTTGTGCAGCCAGACTCTTCCAGTGCAAGCAGAAACTCGTGTTGAAGAAAGGGGTTATAACGGCCGACAAACCCGTTCCAGTCTTGCGGATGGATGTCATCAATCGACTGGACGGGGCGGATTGTCAGTTCTGCGGTACCGGGTTCTGGCATGGTCGGGGCTTCTCCGTGGTTTACCCAGTACCATACGTCAGAACCCGGCCTGTGATCACTGCTCGGAAGTGCTGTTTTCCATGTCTTTGCAGCGCTTTTCCATTTTCTTTTGCCGTTTTTCCATCTTGGCGCTGTGTTTCTCTCGCCTTTCCTCGTGGATCTCGTCCCAGATCTCGCGTTGCTCGTCGGTCAGTTTCAGGCGATCCGCCATGTCGTTGCGGTGCTCTGCCCATTTTTCCTGGCGCTTTTCGTCATTGAACCAGCCTTTGCCCTCGCGCATGTTCTCGCACATCTCGGCTTTGTCGTGTTTGCCGCGGTGGTGTTCGCCGTGGTCCGAGGCCATCGCCATTGGGCTGGTCAAAAGAGTTGCTGCGATCAACGCGCTGGCAATGCGTCCGGAAGTGATGTGTTTCATTGGGTGTTCTCCTGTGTTGTAAATGAGCCTGCTCCAGCAGGCCCGGTCTGAACTCACAGGGACTATGCTAGCGGAGGACGGTGTCAGGCGGCGTCAGCGAACTGTAAAGGTTATGCAAAGGAAAATGATGCAAATCAGTGGGCTTGTGGGAGCGTGTTAGACTGCATTCAGTCACAACGGAGGATTGCCATGCAGAACCGGGTGCTGTTGGTTGAAGACGACGAGGAGTTGCGGGAACTGCTGTCCCGCTATCTGACCAATCAGGGCTTCACCGTAAGAGAAGCCGCAAACGGTCAGGATGGATTGTCACTGGCGCTGGGGCAACACTGCGACCTGGTGGTGCTCGATATCATGTTGCCGGATATCAGCGGCCTGGAAGTGCTGCGTCAGTTAAGGGCAAAAACCCATCTTCCCGTTGTACTGCTGACGGCCCGTGGCGATGAGACGGATCGAATCGTGGGTTTTGAGGTTGGCGCGGATGATTACATACCCAAACCCTGCAACCCCCGGGAACTGATCGCTCGGCTACAGGCGCTGCTTCGCCGAGTTGCCTGGGATCAGGAGGTGGGGATGGATGAATCAAGGGCCTACGGCGACTTGCGGGTCGAGCCGGTTCATCGTCGGATCTACCAGAACGACGTAGCGCTGGACCTGACGGCTACCGAATACGAAGTATTGCAGGTTCTGCTGGCCCATGCCGGCAGTGTGGTACGCAAGACGGATCTTATGCAGTGGGCTCTGGGTCGCCGGCTGGAAGCCTACGATCGCACCCTGGATATGCACATCAGCAACCTCCGAAAAAAACTGGGAAATGATGACCCGCCCCGAATCGAAACCGTACGCGGGCTGGGCTATAGCTATCGGGTGCCGGTATGACCCGGCGGCTCAGATTCCCCCTGTTCTGGCGGATCTTCCTGTCGATCTGGCTGGCTATGGCGATCACAGTGCTGATGAGTAATGTGGCAACCCGTGCCCTGATGGAACGGGAGCGAATGGCCATCGAACGACAGGTCGGTCTGCGGGAGCTGGCGCTGGAGGCTCTGGTGGTCAGGGAAAACGAGGGCCGCGGAGCGGCCTGGCGCTTCCTTAAGGAGCAGGGGCGGAGCCTGGACCTTCACCTGTTACTGATAGACGCAGATCGCCACGACGGAGACCTGCCTTCATCCATCCGCGAGCGGATGAAATCGGGTGGTTGGCACCGGCAGAAACCGGCAGTTATTGAGGTCGGTGCGGACCATCGCCTGGTGGCCTGGCCCCGCCTGGATGGCGAGGGCTGGCTTGATCCCAAGTTGTTCCGTCTCCTGGAACTGGGGCTGGCGTTCGTTATCATCACGCTTGCCTGTTGGTGGATTGCGCGTCTGGTTTCCCGCCCCCTTAAACATATGGAATCCACCGCTCGTGCCATTGCTGGAGGGGACAATGCGCTTCGGGTCAGTGATCGCATCGCGAGTCGACGGGACGAGGTGGGTGCTTTGGCGACAGCCTTCAATGCCATGACCCAGCAACTGTGCAGTTTGCTCGATCGCCAGACACACCTGTTGCGTGATATATCTCACGACCTCCGAACCCCCCTGACGCGGCAACGGATTGCCATTGAGCTGGCCAGTGACGGTAGCGTGGATGCGGATCTGCTGGCCTCGATCCTGCGGCAGAACGAACGTCTGGAAGCGATGACCTCCCAGATCCTGACGCTCTACCGGGTCTCGGAGCAAGGAGGCGATATCGAGCGGGAAGCCGTGCAGCCAGTCGTGGTGATCAATGACGTTCTGAGGGATGCGGCGGACTACGCCGAGCACCGGGGAGTGGATTGCCAGCTTATGGTGGATGAGGGCTGCCGCAACACGTCGTTGTTAGGGGATCGCGGGCTCATCCAGCGTGCGCTGGACAATGTCCTTCAGAATGCCCTGGATCATACGCCGCCGGGAAAGAATGTGCATGTCGCGCTGCGCTGTGATCAACGGCACTTGTTGGTGGAAATACGGGATGAAGGCCCAGGTGTGCCTGAAGACGTTCTGCCCCATCTCTTTGAGCCCTTCTACAGGGCTGACAAGTCCCGCGGGGGCAAGGGGTGGGGGCTTGGTCTGGCTATTGCGAGGGACATTGTTGCCATCCATGACGGCCGGATAGAAGCGCTCAATGGCGAGCCGGGCGGTTTGATGGTGGTGTTGAGATTTCCGCTCTTTACCTCTGGGTGAAGAGGATAGAAAGGCTTGCTGTTGGCCTCATGATGGCTGTGTGTCAGGAACTGGTTTTATGTCCAAGGATTACCCGATACCCGCTGGCTTTCTTGAGCGGGAGACAGAGATCAAAAAGAGTCGGTTTATTGCCCGGGTTGCGCCGGTGTCGTCCCGGGATGAGGTCAAGGCCTGGCTCGAACAGGCCCGGAACGACCACCCGGATGCCCGCCATATCTGCTGGGCCTATCAGATAGGCCGACCCGGCGCGGCCGCCGAAGCCGCCATGAACGACGATGGCGAACCATCAGGAACGGCCGGTAAGCCCATTCTCAGTGTCATTCAGCACAAGGACCTGGGAGACGTGCTGGTGATGGTGATACGGTATTTCGGAGGTATCAAACTCGGGGCTGGCGGCCTAGTCAGGGCCTATGCCGGGGCCACCGAAGCTGTCCTTTCAGGGGTTGAAAGGGTGATCCAGCAACCCATGTCACGAGTAACGGTGACGATGACCTTCGCAGATGAGCAGCCACTCAGGCATTGGTGTGACCAGAACGGTGCCGAGATTGACAATGTTGGGTACGGCGCCGGTGTAACGGCTGACGTAAGCCTGGTGGAAGAGCGGAATCAGGAATTCACGGCGTTTTGCGATGCACGGGGTATGGGTTACCGTTTTGACAGCTAAGGAACCATTTGCGAAACGCTTCGTGTCGACTGTGCGTATACTTTAATAAATGAAGTATGGAAAGAGGCAACCAAGATTATGAAAGCTATCGTTGTGACCCTGTTTTTGATGGCCCTGACGGGCTGTGCCAGCAACGTAGTCACCGATTACGATTCCAACGCGGTCTTCGGTAACTACAGTTCCTGGGCCTTTGCACCGAAGGGGAAGGACCAGTCGTTCACCTCGCTTGATGGTGGTCGGATAGAGAGTGCGGTTGAGCGAGAGCTGAACCGAAAGGCCATGCGTAAAGTGGGCGAAAGCGAGGCGGATCTGCTTGTCACCTGGCAGGTGGTTGAGGAGGAGCGTCTCGAGCGCAGCGGTGTTGGGCTCGGCTTCGGCTTCGGCAGTGGTAACTTTGGCTGGGGGCTGGCGTCGGCTCCGCCAGTGCGTGAAATCCAGGAAGGCAAGCTGGTGGTGGAGCTGGTAGACACGGAGACTGACCGTGTCGTCTGGCGCGCAGCAAGCCGGCGCTATCTGAATGAGAACCAGGCAACCGAGTCGCGGCGGGAGCTGATCGACGAGATTGTCGCGGACATGTTCGAAAAATACCCTCCCGGGGCGTGAGTGTCTCAACAGGGCTCTTAAACAACATGAGGACGTTATGAAGAATCGTTCTGGGGGACTGGTGTTCTCCACGGAACAGGGGCGTATGTGCCCGGACTGTCGCCACCCCGTTGATGAATGTGTTTGCGGGGCACCGGCTCGCCCCTCCGGTGATGGCGTTGTGCGCGTCAGTCGGGAAACCAAGGGGCGCAAAGGAAAGGGCGTTACCTTGATTACCGGTATTCCGATGGACGACAAGGAACTGAAAGCGTTCGCGAAGGTGTTGAAAGCCCGATGCGGAACCGGCGGCACGGTGAAAGAAGGCACCGTGGAGATCCAGGGTGATCAGCGAGACCTGCTGGTGCCCCTTTTGAAGGAAAAAGGTTGGACGGTGAAACGGTCCGGTGGCTGACATTGTATACTCATATGTATACTATGTGGCGTTCTGAACTTGTTCAACCGGAGAAAATGGATGCACGTACTGGTGCTGGGTGCAGGTGTTGTTGGTGTTACAAGCGCATGGTTCCTGAGGCAGCAGGGATATGACGTGACGGTAGTGGACCGGCAAAATCAGGCAGGCACCGAAACCAGTTATGCCAACGGCGGCCAGATATCGGTATCCCACGCCGAGCCCTGGGCCAATCCTTCTGCCCCCCTTGAAGCTACTTAAATGGCTGGTCCGGTCCGATGCACCGCTGCTTTTTCGTCCCCGCCTGGACCCGGTCCAGTGGCGCTGGGCGATGGCTTTCCTGAAGCAGTGCACGGCTTCCCGGGCGGCTTACAACCTTCGGCAGATCGTGAATCTGGGGATCTACAGCCGCGCTCATTTACAAGCGTTGCGCCAGGAGATCGGCATTGAATACGACCACCTCGAGAGAGGCATCCTGCATTTCTACACCAATCCTGAGGAATTCGAATCGGCCCTGAGGCCGGCCCGCATGATGCGAGAACTGGGGTGTGATCGTCAGGTGATTGACACCAACAGGGCCGTCGAACTGGAACCCGCCCTGGCTCCAGTTAAAGAACGGATTGCCGGCGCCACGTACACCGCGGAAGATGAATCCGGTGATGCCCGTCGATTCACTCAGTCCCTGGCGAAAAAGGCTGAGGAAGCCGGTGTGGAGTTCCTCTACAACAGCGAGATCCTGGGGTTCGAGAACACCCAGGATCGTGTTCTCGGAGTCAGTGTTATACGTGAAGGTCGCCACCAGATCCTTCGTGCCGAGAACTACGTGCTGTGCCTGGGTAGCTTCAGCGCTATCCTGGCTCGAAAACTGGGCCTGACTCTGAACATTTACCCAGCGAAAGGCTACTCCATTACGGTGCCGGTGAAGAGTGAGGCCGCTGCCTTCAACGTCAGCCTTACCGACGATGAATACAAGCTGGTGTACTCAAGACTGGGCGACCGCATACGGGTCGCAGGCACCGCGGAACTGAGCGGCTACAACCGGGCACTGAACCTGACCCGCTGCCGAACGATCGTCCGGCGCACCGCAGAGTTGATGCCCGATGCGGGGCACTGGGAAAGGGCCGAGTTCTGGACCGGATTGCGCCCGGCGACCCCCTCCAATGTGCCCTACATCGGAAAGAGCCACTTCGGCAACCTCTACCTGAACACCGGCCACGGCACGTTGGGGTGGACACATTCCTGCGGTTCCGCGGCCGCTTTGGCGGACATTGTGGCTGGTCGCACCCCCGATGTGGATTTTGCGTTTACCGGGCTTTAGTGTTCCTGCAACTGATCCCGAATCAGTTTCTTGTTGATCTTGCCAACGCTGGTTTTCGGTATGTCGTCGACGAAATCAATCTGGTTCGGAATGGCCCACTTATTGATCTCACCGGAATCCACGAACTGCTTCAGGTGGTTCTGGATATCGTCCAATGACGCTTCCTCTCCCGGCTTCAGGGTAACCAGTGCGTGGGGCCGTTCGCCCCATTTCTCGTCGGGCACACCCACCACCGCTGCACCGGCGACGGCTGGATGCTGACTGATCAGGTTTTCCAGATCCAGGGAGGACAGCCATTCACCGCCGGTTTTGATGACATCTTTGATGCGGTCCTTGATCAACAGTGTGTTGTCTGTTTCCAGGCTTGCCACATCCCCCGTGTGCAGCCAGCCACCTTGCCAGAGCTCCTCGCCTTTCTCCGGCTCCTTGAAGTAACTCTGGGTCAGCCACGGTGCCCGGGCAACCACTTCGCCCTTGGCCTCGCCGTCGTGGGGGACCGGTTCGCCCTCTGGATTCACGATTTCCAGTTCCACCATGGGCACGGCAATACCGGTCTTGATGCGCTTGGAGGTCTGCTGCTCCAGGGGCAGTTCCAGATCCTCGGCTGTCAGGTGAGTGGTGCTGAGAAGCGGGCAGGTTTCCGACATGCCGTACCCCGTGTACATGGACACGCCCAGCTTCGCCCCGGCGTCACATAGGCCGCGCGTAAGGGCGCTGCCACCGATCAGTACGTGCCAGTTGCTGAGGTCGGCCGTCTTGATGGATTCGGTTGCCATCATCATCTGCATGACCGTCGGCACACAGTGGGAGAAGGTCACCTTGTGCTCCTTGAGGAGGTCGACCAGCAGTTCCGGTTCATAGCGTCCGGGGTAGACCTGTTTTATGCCCAACATGGTCGCCGCGTAAGGCACGCCCCAGGCGTGTACGTGGAACATGGGGGTCACGGGCATGTAAACGGACGAGGACCTCAGTAGCGGCATCTCATCATACGCAGACAAAGAGCCGGTCATGGCCAGCGTATGGAGAACGAGCTGGCGGTGACTGAAGAAAACACCCTTTGGATTCCCGGTGGTGCCGGTGGTGTAGAAGGTGGTGGCAATGCTGTTTTCGTCGAAGTCCGGGAAGTCGAACGTTGTACCGGCCTTGGCAAGCAGTTGTTCGTATTCGCCGAGTGATGGCAGTGATGTGGTTTTCGCTTGTGCCTCGTCACTCAGTTGGACGTAGTGTTTGACTGTTTTAATCTCGTCCTTCACACCTTCCAGGATGGGCAGGAAGTCGTCGTGGACCATCACCAGGTCGTCTTCTGCATGGTTCATGGTGTAGACGATCTGCTCGGGCGACAGGCGTACGTTCACCGTATGCAGCACGGCGCCAATCATCGGGATGGCAAAGAAGCATTCCAGGTACCGGGGCGTATCCCAGTCCATCACAGCAACGGTATCACCCGGCTTGACACCCGCGTCGGTGAGGGCGTTGGCCAGTCGGTTGATACGTTCAACCAGGTCGGTATAGGTGTACTTGCTGCGGTTGGCGTAAACGATTTCCTGGTCGGGAGAGTACCGGGGGCCGGAAAGAAGCAGTTGTTTGATCAGCAGTGGGTATTGGTGAGCGTTGTCTGCCGGCTTCAGGATGCGGGTCTGTGCCATGGTTCGGTGCCTCTCTCAATTGTTTAATTTATAACGAGAAGAGGGGTAAATCTGACACAGTTTCTGGCTTACGGAAACCTTTAGGCGATAAAAAAGCGCAGATCCGGTGCAGCGGGATTTAAATGGCCCGCTGGTCCCGGTCTGCGCTCTCGATGGGGTGTTCGCGAGAGGTTATTCGCGAGAAATTATTCGTAAGTGCAGAGGTAGGCCGTGTCGATGTCAGTCCGGGCCTTGAAGCTGGCCTGTCCCGCCACTTCAAAAAACTCGCCGGAACCGTAGGTCATCCATTCTTCCATGCCAGGCAGGAGAACGGTCAATACGCCACTGATCACCGTCATGGTTTCTTTCTTGCTGGTACCAAACTCATACTCGCCCGGGCTGATCACCCCCACGGTAGCCGGAAGACTGGAGGTCTGGAAGGCGATGGATTTGGCCTTGCCGTCGAAATACTCGTTAACTTTCAGCATGGGATACGCTCCTCAAAATTGTGGGAGCCTACTATACGGGAATTTTGTGCAACTCCAATGACAAATTTGCCGTTACTGGTCCCAGGTATTTCCACGCGTGTTGTCGGTTGTGGATACGCCGATATGCATCGCCGCCTTTGCCAGTATGTTGGCGCTCACTGGAGCGGTCAGGAAAAGGAACACGGTGATGAGCACTTCGGCAATGCCTATACCTTCTCCTTTGCTGCTGAAGTAGATGACTGAGCTCAACACAATGGCGCCTACGCCCACGGTGGTGGCCTTCGTTGGGCCATGCAGGCGTGTGTAGAAGTCAGGTAGTCGAGCCAGGCCAATGGCGCCGACCAGGGTGAAAAAACCACCGACGATCAGTAACAGTGCAATGGCGTATTCGGCAATGGGACTCATAACGGGGAACCTCTGGTCACAGGATGCTTGCCTTGTGGGTTACTCAATCACGCTGCCGCGCTTCAGGTATTTGGCCATCGCCACGGTACCGACGAAGCCCATCACGGCGATCAGCAATGCGGCTTCAAGATACAGGCGTGTACCCAGCGTTATTCCGAGCAGGACAATCAGCGCGATAGCATTGATGTACAGGGTGTCCAGCGCCAGTACCCGATCCGGCGCATCTGGCCCTTTGATCAATCGATAGACATTCAGTACCGCCGCCAGGACAACCATGGCAATGGTGACGTACAGCGCGATGGTAATCATTGAAACATCTCCTTCAGGCGTGCCTCGTAGCGGGTGCGGATCGCGTTGATCACCTCGTCGTCGCTCTCGGCGTCAAGAGCATGGATCAGCAGCAACGTTCTGTCGTCACTGACATCGGCGCTGACGGTTCCCGGTGTCAGGGAAATGGTGCTGGCCAATATGGAAATGGCCAGCGGATGCGTCAACTCCAGGGGATAGGACACCAGTATCGGTTTGGGTTCTCGGCCGCTGAGTATCAGGCGGGCGACGGAAATGCTGGCCACCAGGATATCGTAGAGGACAAGGACCAGATACGGCGGCAGCTTCCAGGGACGCGCGAAGAAGGGAGGGTCCGGCCAGAAGCCGCGGGTCAATTGTGGAATCATCCAGGCCAGGACCAGCCCCATGACAACACTGGCGCCAGAAACGCCGTCACTCAGGAACTGCCAGACGGCAAACAGGATGAGGCTGAGGTATGGCTGTGGAAAGCTCAGGCGGTCAAGCATTACTTTTCCTCCCCAACCATGGGTTTGCTCAGGATTTCGGTGTAGGCGCTGGTGTCATGGAGCTGTGCCGCCGTATCTTCGGCGTAGCGGCTGATTGGCCCTGCCAGGATGACCATCACGATACTCAGAGAAATCAACGCGCTTGCCGATACAGACAGGGACGGTGTCAGCTTTTGAGGTTCTTCAATATGACCTTCCACGTTGCGCCAGAACACGATACTGCCTGCGCGGCTGTAGGCGATCAGCGTGAAAAAGCTGCCAATCAGCAACACGCTCCAAAGCCAGGCAACATCCGACTCGGTCACTGCCGACTTGAGAATCAGCAACTTGGCAAAAAATCCACTGAGGGGCGGCAGGCCCACGGCAGCCACCGCCCCCATCAGGAATAGCACACTCAGGAAGGTGCGGTTGGCGATCCGTGGCGCAGTGACAATTTTGTCCTGGGCGCTGCCACGTTGGCCATCAACGAGATCGGCCACCAGGAACAGGCCACCGGCCACCCAGGTGGTGTTGAGCAGGTAGAACAATGCAGCGGATGTGCCGGCCACCGTGCCAAACGAAATGGCGGCAAGCAGCGTCCCAACAGAGATAATCACCTGCCAGGCAATCAGTTTCCTCAGGCTCGCGGCACCCAGGGCCCCGATGACCCCCATGGTCAGAGTGATCAGCGCCAATGGGAAGAGCCAGTCCTTACCCAGGCCCGACAGCTCACCTGCCTGGTTGCCAAAGATCAGGGTGAAGACGCGGATAATGGCGTAGATACCCACCTTGGTCATGACCGCAAACAAGGCTGCGACTGGCGCTGTGGCGTTGGAATAGGCGCCGGGTAACCAGAAGCAGAGCGGCAGGATGGCGGCTTTCAGGCCAAAAACCACCAGCAACATCATGCCGCCGGCTTTCACCAGGGGAAGGTTCTCTTCGGCGACCTGCGGAATCTTGACCGCCAGGTCTGCCATGTTGAGCGTTCCCGTTACGCTGTAAATCATGCCGACGGCGATCAGGAAGACGGCAGAGCCCGCTAGATTCAGAACCACATAATGCAGGCCAGGAACGGTTCGGCTGGTGCCTTCGCCATGCATCAGCAAGCCATAGGAGGCAATCAGCAGAACCTCGAACGCAACGAAGAGATTGAACAGATCACCCGTGAGGAAGGCGATGTTCAGGCCAAGTAGCTGAAAAAGGAACAGCCCGTGGAACTGACGGCTGCTCTCGTCGGTACCACCGATGGCATAAATGTGACAAAACAGCGCCAGCACCGCGGTCATGACGAGCATCAGAGCCGCGAGCCGGTCCAGCACCAAAACGATACCGAATGGTGGTTGCCAGTTACCAAAGGCATAGAGGCGATAACTACCGTCGTCGGCGAGAACAAGAAGGACGATCGCAGCAACGAGCATCAGCACTGTGGTGGCAATGGCGAGCGTCCGCCTCAAGGCGATGGGCGCGTATCCCATAAAAGCCTGCAATATGCCGCCGATCAGCGGAATCAGTATGGGAGCAGTCAGCCAGTGGTTCATGTGTTGGCGCCCTCCTGCTCCTGCTTTTGCACAGTGCTGTCCTGTTCTGGAACGCGGCCGTTGACATGGTCGTCGTTGTTGTCGGCAAGGCTGCGCAACGACAGAACAACGACGAAGGCGGTCATGGCGAAACCGATCACAATGGCGGTCAGCACCAGTGCCTGGGGCAGGGGGTCGGAATAGGTTTCCGCGCTGCCGATGATGGGCTGGCCACCGGTCGCCAGCCGTCCCGACGAGAACAGGAACAGGTTAACGCCATAAGACAACATGGTCAGGCCCACCACAACGGGAAAGGTGCGGGCTCTGAGCATCAGGTAAACCCCGGAGGCAGTCAAAGCCCCGATGACCACCGCGAATGCAAGCTCCATTATGAGCCCTCCTTATAGTTGGTACTCTTGATGGCCGAATGGGGCGACAGGCGACCAACGCTGGTCAGTGCCAGCAGTGTGGCGCCGATGACGGTCAGATAGACGCCGAGATCGAAGATTAGCGCCGAGGCGACCTCGAACTTTCCAACCACAGGCCAGTAAACGTAGTCGAACGTGGATGTGAGGAACGGATAGCCGAATGCGAAACTGCCAGCCCCGGCGATCAGTGCAAACAGCAGCCCCAGGCCGATGACGTTGTGGTAGCGGATTGAAATACGGCCCTGGGTCCAGGACATCCCGCTGGCAATGTATTGCAGGATCAACGCCACCGCAGTGATCAATCCGGCGATGAAGCCGCCACCCGGCATGTTGTGGCCGCGCAGGAATATATAGGCGGAGATCATCAGGGCCAATGGCAGCATCGGCCTGGCAATCTGCTGCAGCATCATCGGGTACGCATCCCGCGTCCAGGGATGGCCCTGGCCATCACCCGGAGGCGGGGTCAGGTCGACATTGCGCAGCATTGCGTAAATGCCCAGTGCCGCAATGCCCAGAACCGTGATCTCACCGAGGGTATCGAAGCCACGGAAGTCCACAAGAATGACGTTGACCACGTTGGTGCCACCGCCGCCGGGTTTGCTATTCTCGAGGAAAAACTCCGAAATGGACGTAAACGGCTGTGTCAGCATGGCCAGAGTAATGAGTGTCATACCGATACCAGCCGCGCCAGCGATCAGAATATCCCTGATGCGGCGGCCTTTCGGCGTCTCGATTGGCGTCCAGGACGGCATGTAGTACAGCGCCAGCATCAGCAGGACAATCGTTACCACTTCAACCGACAACTGCGTCATCGCCAGATCCGGAGCTGAGAAGCGGGCAAAGCCGAGGGCAACAAGAAGCCCGACGACGCTGAGCAAAACCAGCGCAAAGAACCGGTCACGATGCACTGCCGCCGTACCCAGGGCCGCAACCACCAGGATGGCAACACCGATAAGCGTGGGCCAGTCCACCGGGCTGAGCCCATTGCTGCCAATGGCAATCCCCAGGTCCCAGAGCGGGAGCACGGCAACCGCAATCACACTGACGATCAGCAACATGGCGTAGCGCTGCAGTGAGCCGTTCTCGATGTAGGCAGTAACGGTATGGGCAGTGTCCGAAATTCGGCTAACGATGGCCTCGAAGACCGCTTTTTCATCAATTTCCTTGAAACGGGCGTGGAAATCGAAAAACCGCTGGCGCTGGGTATACATCAACAGGCCCCCGAAGAAGGCCACGAAACTCATCAGCAGCGGCAGGTTAAAGCCGTGAACAACCGTCAGGTGATACTCGGGAACGTCGCCACCCAGAGTGGCAGACGCTGCAGCATAGAGCAGTGGGCCGACGGAGAACGCCGGGAACATGCCAACCATCAGGCAGGCGAAGACCAGGATCTCAACCGGTATCTTCATGTACCTTGGCGGCTCATGGGGCGGAAAGATAGGCAGGTTGACGGGCCGACCGTTGAAAAACACGTCGTGTATGAACCGCGCCGAGTAGGCAACGGCAAATATGCCGGCCAGTGTTGCAATAAGCGGAGGCAGATAGGCCCACAGGCCGGGAAGATTCAGTTCCAGGGCTTCGGCGAAGAACATCTCCTTGCTCAGGAAACCATTGAGCAGCGGCACACCCGCCATCGACGCTGCTGCCACCATGGCCAGCGTGGCGGTATGAGGCATGTAGCGCCAGAGGCCATTGATCCTGCGCATGTCCCGGGTGCCGGTCTCATGGTCAATAATGCCGGCGGCCATAAACAGGGACGCCTTGAATATTGCGTGGTTGATCACGTGAAAGACCGCGGCGACGGCAGCCAGCTGGGTCCCCATACCGAACAGCAGGGTGATCAGGCCAAGATGACTGACCGTTGAATGAGCCAGGAGGCCTTTCAGATCATGCTTGAACATGGCGACATAGGCGCCAATCAGCAGCGTGGCCATGCCGGTAAAGCTCACCATGTAGAACCACTGTTCGGTGCCGGCGAGGGCCGGGTAAAGCCGGGCCATCAGGAAAATGCCGGCTTTCACCATGGTGGCTGAATGCAGATAGGCCGAAACAGGTGTCGGCGCCTGCATGGCGTGGGGTAGCCAGAAGTGGAACGGGAACTGTGCGGACTTGGTGAACGCGCCCAGCAGTACCAGCGTCAGTGCCACCGGGTACATGCTGTGGTTCTTGATCAGATCCCCGGCGGCGAGAACGTCCTCCAGCTCATAGCTGCCCACGATGTTGCCAATCAGCAGAATGCCTGCCAGCAGTGCCAGGCCGCCACCGCCAGTGACGGCCAGCGCCATCCTTGCCCCGCGGCGGGCGTCCTTCTTGTGAGTCCAGAAGCTGATCAACAGGAACGATGTCAGGCTGGTCAACTCCCAGAAAACCATCATCAGCAACAGGTTGCTCGACAACACGATGCCAAGCATGGAGCCTTTGAAGCACAGCAGAAGCGCGTAGAACTTACCGACGTTCTCGTGGGGCTTCAGGTAGTAGCGGGCGTACAGGATGATCAATAGCCCGATAATCAGGATCAGCAGGGTAAAAAGCAGCGATAGGCCGTCCAGGCGAAAGCTGAAAGACAGCCCGATGGCTGGCAGCCACTCGGTGGTGTGCTGCACGATGCCGCCGTCGGCCAGGATTGCCCAATGGGGGTATAGTGCCGCCAATCCAATGATGGCAGGGACACAGGAAATGACAGCAATTGCCGTGCGTCCGCCCTGGGCGAACAGCGGAGCCGCCAGGGCTCCCAGAAACGGCAGTAAAACGACCAGCGGTAGCGACATCGCAACCTCTTGTTGGCTTTCTTCTTTATGGATGGAGAAGCAAATGTTGCCTGAGTTTAGCCCCCGGTGTCCGTGCTTGCACGGGCAACCATATGAATGGTGGCCAGGATATCAGCAGTGATGGGGTGGATCCGGGAAGTAGGGCAAGCTGCCGCGATGCTTCTTTGCATCAGCAGCGACCGGTGAAAAGCCGGGATGTGTATTAGCCAGGGACCTTGCGGTCGTCATGGTTGCTCCGATAATCAGTTACCCTGGCTGATGATACGTGGCCGTCTACGCAGGTCAAGTACGCTGACCATTTATCCGCGTTCAGAAATCACGGCGGTCCTGGTAGGGTTTGTCGGGAGAGCCGGAATTCCGGGCAACGGCAATGCGCTGGTTAGCCCGCCCGAGTACCTTCTTCTGCAGCTTTGTTTCCCAGTCCAGTGCGGTTCTGTCGGTGGCGTTCCAGCTGCGGTTGAACAACAGCTTGCTGGCGGCGACGGCGTCTGGCGAGCGCTCGGCCAGCTCGCGGGCGAAGTTCATTGCTTCTGCCATGGGATCGTCGCTAACGCGGCTGACCAGGCCCATGGCTTTTGCTTCCGTGCCGTCGAATCGTCGCGCGGTCATGGTCAGTTCCTTGGCCAGATCAATGGGCACCAGTTCCCGCAGGGTCACCGTCAGGCTCATGTCTGGGATCAGCCCCCACTTGCTCTCCATGATGGAGAATTCGCAGTCGCTGGTGGAAAACCGAAAGTCGGCACCCAGCGCAATCTGGAAACCACCACCGAAACAGTAGCCATGGGTAACCGCAATTACCGGTGCCGGCACATCCCGCCATAAATAACCGACATTCTGGGCAAGGTTGCTGATCCTGCGGCCAGGTTTGACCAGCAGCTTGAGGAAATTCACCGGATTCTTCGACACGGTCTTCACATCCAGCCCGGAGCAGAAAGCGTCTCCGGCACCGTTCAGTATGATGGCGCGCACACTGCGGTCTTTCTTCAGGGTTTTGGCCGCCCTGGTGATCGCCTCGAACATGGGCATGTCCAGACCGTTGTATTTATCCGGCCGGTTCAGGGTCACGATGGCGATACCGTCCTCAATCGTGATCAGTACCCGTTCAGAATCGCGTGTGCTCATAGTGTGGGTTCCATGTCATACGTTAGTCGTAGGCCGCTATGCTACCATGTTGCCTCCTGATGAAAACGTCCGCATGAGACGAGACGACCAGACGACCAATCAAAGAGAAACAACATGACCGCAGCCTACCCGAACCTGCTGAAACCCCTCGACCTGGGTTTCACCGAGTTGAAAAACCGCGTGCTTATGGGCTCCATGCATACTGGCCTGGAAGACCGGTTCTGGAACATCCACAAGCTTGCCCGTTATTTTGCCGAGCGTGCGGAAGGCGGAGTGGGGTTGATGGTTACCGGGGGCTTTTCACCCAACTTTGTCGGCCAGCTTTCGCCCCTGGCGTCCACCATGAACCATCGTGGCACCGCCATGCTTCACCGTCATGTCACCAGTGAAGTTCATGACGCTGGCGGCAAGATCTGCCTGCAACTGCTTCATGCCGGTCGCTATGGCTACCAGCCGTTCAGCGTATCCGCCTCGGCCACCAAGGCGCCGATTACGCCGTTCAAAGCTCGCGCGCTCTCCACCAAGGGGGTCGATAAGCAGATTGATGACTTCGTCAGCGCCGCGAAACTGGCGAAACTGGCCCGTTATGACGGCGTTGAGGTTATGGGGTCGGAAGGGTATTTCATTAACCAGTTCCTGTGTGAGAGAACCAATAAGCGTACTGACAAATGGGGCGGACCGTTCGAGAACCGCATGCAGTTGCCGGTGGAGATCGTTCGCCGCATGCGGGAAGCGGTCGGCCCCGAGTTCATTATCATTTACCGCCTGTCGATGCTGGACCTTGTAGAAGGCGGGCAGACCTGGGACCAGGTGGTGCAATTGGGCAAGGCCATCGAAAAAGCCGGTGCCACCATTATCAATACCGGTATCGGCTGGCACGAAGCCCGAGTGCCAACGATCGTGACGTCGGTGCCACGGGGCGGTTTTGCGGATGTGACCGCCAAGTTTTACGGCGAAGTGGACATTCCCGTGTGCACCACCAACCGCATCAACACCCCGGAGAAAGGCGAGGAAATCCTCGCGGCGGGCAAGGCCGATATGGTGTCCATGGCGCGACCGTTGCTGGCGGATTCGGAATTTGTGCGCAAGGCCGAGCAGAACCGTAGCGACGAAATCAACACCTGTATTGCCTGCAACCAGGCCTGTCTGGATCACGTGTTCCAGCTCAAGCGGGCGTCCTGCCTGGTGAACCCGCGCGCCTGTCACGAAACCGAACTGGTCCTGACGGTGGCTCCGGTCAGCCGCCGCGTGGCGGTGGTCGGAGCCGGTCCTGCCGGTTTGGCCGCCGCGACCACTGCCGCCAAGCGGGGTCACAAAGTGACGCTGTTTGAAGCGGATGACAAAGTTGGCGGCCAGTTCAACTACGCCAAGCGCATCCCCGGGAAGGAAGAGTTCTATGAAACGCTGCGTTACTACCAGCGCCAGATCGAAATTCTGGGTATTGAACTGAAGCTCAATACCCGCGTGGATGCCGATGTATTGGGAGAGCAGGGCTTTGACGACGTGATCATCGCCACGGGCGTGAAACCGCGTACGCCAAGAATTGATGGCATCGACCACCCGAAGGTGCTCGGTTACCTCGATGTTCTGCGCCACAACAAGCCCGTAGGCCAGTCAGTAGCGGTGATAGGTGCCGGTGGTATCGGCTTCGATGTCAGCGAGTTCCTCACTCACGAATTCGGTCATCACCCCGAGGGAGAGCAGGTCAGCATGGCAGACTGGCAGGCTGAGTGGGGCGTTGATCCGCAATTCGACGGGCCGGGCGGCCTGGCTGAGCGCAAGCCGACATCGTCACCCCGCAAGATCTACCTGATGCAGCGGAAAACCAGCAAAGTCGGCGGTGGTCTGGGCAAGACCTCTGGCTGGGTACATCGCAACAGCCTCAAGCACCGTGACGTTGAGATGCTGAGAGGGTGTAGTTACGAGAAAATTGATGATGACGGTCTGCATATCACGCTGTCCGACAAGGACGGTAAGGTCACCGAGAGCAAGGTTCTGGCGGTAGACAACGTCATCATATGCGCAGGTCAGGAGCCTTTCCGGGCGTTGTTTGATGATTTGGTCAATCGGGGTATTCAGACCCACCTGATAGGTGGTGCGGACGTGGCCGAAGAGCTGGACGCCAAGCGTGCTATTCGGCAGGGGACGGAAGTGGCTGCCCGGATCTGACCGGGTGGACAATTTTGGTCATAAAGTGATCATCTTGATCATTTGTGACCCGTTTGGGCGTCAGTCATCGTTACGGTGACTGACCCGGGTTACCGAATGGCTTTCAGAGCCTCGCTGATGGCGTCTGCCTCGGCGGACAAAACCCGATAGCGAAGGCTATCGGCCTGCTGGCTGGCCTGAAGTAGCTGTTTCTGCTTCATGTCGTAAAGGCGACTGAGCAGTGCGCATTGCTGGTTTTTTTGCGGTGCGTTCATGGTATTACCCTCCACAGGGAGTAGCCTGTGTCAGTTATTTTTACGTTTTGCCTCGGCTTTTGGCCTTGTATTGAAAACTAAGCATAACCCGGGCCAAAAGCGCTCAGGCTCGGGTTACCTTCCGAATCTCGCCCGATAAATGCCGGGCGCCAGGCCGGTATGCTTCCTGAACAGACGGCTGAACGAACTGACATCTTCATAACCGACCAGCCGCGTGACTTCTTCAACCGCCACCCGCGAATTCTCCAGATGCTGCCGGGCCGCCTCTATTCTCAGAATCTGCAGGTAACTGGTGGGGGTGTCCCCGGTTGCCGCTTTGAACCGACGAATCAGCGAACGCTCCGTTAGATCGGCGAATGCGGCGAGGGCTTGCAGCGTCACCGGCCGGGTGTAGTTCACATCCAGCCAGTCCTGCAGTTTCAGAATCGCGGCATCGGAATGATAGCGCCGGGCCTGTAGCGCTCCATAAGGCGCCTGGCTGGTCCGCCCGGCATCAATAACAAACGCCTTAGCCAGTTCACGGGCCACCTTCGCCCCGGCGTAGCGTTCCACCAGATACACCCCCAGATCCCACCACGCCATACCACCGCCGGCACAGGCAATGTGCCCATCCACTGTAATCAGCTTTTCCGGCTGCAGGTCTACCCCGGGAAAGCGTTTTCTGAACTGGTTGCTGAACCCCCAGTGCGTCGTCGCCTGCCGCCCGTCCAGCAACCCGGCCTCCGCCAGCAGAAACGCCCCCGTGCAGTTACTGGCCAAGCGGACCTGTCCGTTTGGCGCCTCCCGGAAGCCGCCGAGCCAGTCAACCAACCCGGGATTGGCCTCCAGAACCTGCGCAATCGGCGCGCCAATCGTGGGTACAATGACCAGGTCTGCCTGCGAATTACCGGTGGGAATGTCCCGCCAGTCCCCATCGGCCATCAATGTTATCCCATTGATACACCGACAGGGCCGACCACCCTCGGTCAGCAATTGAGTGGTGAACTGCTGCTCCGGAGGCGTATCGTTGATGCGTGCCCAGGTTACCCCCGCCAGTCGAAACAGGTCGATAACCCCCGTAATCGCACTGGCAAGCGCCCCATCAAACCCAATAACAGAAACCGTTCGCATACCACCTCCAAATCAGGGCGCCACAAGCCGCGCATTCACAAAAGGAGACCTAGAATAAAAATGGCAATTTTAACCATGATTATGTCATTAACGCCGGTTTCAACAAAAACAACCGTATGAGAGGCTATACGCCATAAACAGGAGACCCGAAATGACCGACACCCTGATTGACCGCCGCGACCTGGCGTTCCAACTCTACGAAGTACTCGACACCGAAAGCCTCAGCGAACGCGAGCGCTTTAGCGAACACAGCCGCGACACCTTCGACGCCGTCATCGAAACCGCCGACAAAATCGCCCGTGACAAATTCGCTACCCACAACAGCGCCGCCGACAAAGACGAGCCAAAATTCGTCGACGGCCAGGTGGAAATGCTGCCTCAGGTCAAAGAAGCCTTTGACGCCTACGCCGATGCCGGCTTCATTGCCGGGCGCTACGACTACGAACTGGGTGGCATGCAGCTCCCCGAATCCGTCATGGCAGCGTGTAACGGCTTCTTTACCGCCGCTAACCCGGGCACTGCGGGTTACCCGTTCCTCACCACCGCTGCCGCCAACCTGATCCGCGTGTTCGGCAACGACCAGCAGAAAAGCACCTTCCTGCCACACATGCTCAGCGGCCGCTTCACCGGCACAATGGCCCTGACCGAGCCCCACGCCGGCTCGTCACTGGCTGATATCCGCACCTCCGCCACGCCGACTGACGACGGTCATTACCTGATCAAAGGCGCCAAGATCTACATCTCCGGCGGCGAACAGTCCCTCACCGAAAACATCGTTCACATGGTGCTGGCGAAGGTCAAAGGCGCCCCGGCAGGCGTAAAAGGCATCTCCCTGTTTATCGTGCCGAAATTCATCGTGGATGAAGAAGGCAACGCGACTGAACGTAACGGCGTGAACCTGGCCGGCCTGATTCACAAGCTGGGCTACCGCGGGACCACGTCAACGGCGCTCAGTTTTGGTGACGACGCACCCTGCCATGGCTATCTGGTGGGCGAGCCCCACCAGGGCCTGAAGTACATGTTCCAGATGATGAACGAAGCCCGTGTGGGCGTCGGCTTCGGCGCCGCCGTGATTGGTTATCGTGGCTACATGCACAGTCTGGAATACGCCAAGGACCGCCTGCAGGGCCGCAAGCCGTCAGAAAAGAACCCGGAGGCACCCCAGGTTCCCATCATTGAGCATGCCGATGTGCGACGCATGCTGCTGGCCCAGAAAGCCTACAGTGAAGGTGGCCTGGCGCTGTGCCTATACGGCGCACGCCTGATGGACGACCAGCACACCCATCCGGACGAGCAGAAGCGGATGGAAGCCGGCAAGTTGCTGGATCTGCTAACGCCAGTCATCAAGGCCTGGCCATCCGAGTTCGGCCCGAAGGCCAACGACCTGGCAATCCAGGTCTATGGCGGTGCCGGTTACACCCGGGAATACCCGGTGGAGCAGTGCTGGCGGGATAATCGCCTGAACCCGATTCACGAAGGCACCAACGGCATCCAGGCGCTGGACCTGCTGGGTCGTAAGATCTGGCAGGATCAGAGCCACGGCCTGCAGTTGCTGATGCAGGAAATGCAGGTGGACCTGGAAGCCGCCACCACCGATCGGTGCCAGCAATGGGCGCTGTCCCTCAGTGAAACCCTGCAGCAAGCAGTGAAAGTGACCCAGAGTCTGGGTAAATCCCTGATGTCGGAGGATCCCGACCGGGTGTTGGCCAACGCGTCCTGCTACCTGCACCTGTTCGGACATATCATCGTATCCTGGATGTGGCTGCGTCAGGCCAACGCCGCCGCCAAGGCCCTCGGTTCTGCCAACAGCGACGAAGAAAGGAACTTCTACCAGGGCAAGCTGCAGGCCGCCCAGTACTTCTTCCATTGGGAGTTGCCTACTGTGGCACAGGATCTGGTGCTGCTCCGCAACCAGGACGACACCTGCATGAACATGAAGTCGGAGTGGTTCTGAAACTGGCGGACTGACACAATCTAAACCAGACTGTAGGCTGGCCCCGGAACGCAGGTTTCAGCGTACCGGGGCGCTTTCCTATCCTGCTGCATCCACAGGGAAGAAGCTGCCATGACGTCGGGACACGCCTCCAATGCCTATCGCCCGGTACGCTGTGAAATTCACAGTTTGCTCCGGGAGTATCTGACCTCTTCAAAACTGGCCGAGATTGTCTATCGCGACGATGCCGGTCAGATCTGTACGACCCACGATGTCATCCGCGATCTCTTCAGTCGCGCTGGCCAGGAGTTTGTTTTTCTTGGGCGGGGGCACATGGTTCGCCTTGATCACGTGCTGACACTGGACGGTAAGGTCGTAGCCGGAGCCAATTAATGGCTACAGGTTATTGCTTTCGCTAACTTATTGTCGCTGCTAACAAAAACGTAATTCCCAAGTAATTGTGCCCGCTCCGTCACGGCCGTAGACTTGTCGCTGTTGTTTTCACACGCCAAAGAAAGGACACAGTTATGAACAAGCTGACACTGAGCGCACTGGCACTGCTGATGACGCTGGGCCTTGCGGCCTGCAGCCAGGATGACAACGAAGGCGTCGATCTCGAGGAAGCCGGCGACAACGTTGAGGAAATGGCGGATGACGCCGGCGATGCGGTCGAAGAGACCTACGAAGATGCCACCGGCCAGAATGACAGCGCCTGGGACGAAACCAAGGACGCTGCTGGAGATGCCGCCGAAGAAACTGGCGAAGCAATGGAAGAGACCGGTGAGGAAATGGGCGAAGCCGCTGAGGAAGCCGGCGACTCCATGCAATAAGATTGCGTCTGTGGCCTGCCCTTTATGGGCAGGCTTTTTTGGTTGTAAGAAATTGTTAAAGAAACTGTCTTTTTACTGTCTGAAATCTGTCACCTAACCCACCGACACTGTTCTCTCGAAAACCAATAACCCACCCGAGAGAGAGCAGGACCATGGCAAAGCATGACCTGGATCCCAACTACCTGGATCCCAATTACGAGCCCGTCGTCAACCATTCAAGCAACACGCCCTTTCATCAGGTCCTCGCGGCCCGTATGCAGCGCCGTACCGTTATGAAAGGTTCCGTTGGCGCCGCGTTGGCCAGCGTTATGGGGTTGGGCCTGGCTGGCTGTGGCAGTGATGACGACGATGACAACGGTTCCTCCACAGGGGGAAGTTCCGCCAATACGGATCTTGGTTTCAAAGCGGTTGCTGTATCCACCGCCAATGAAGTGGTTGTTCCCGAGGGCTACTCATCCGTGGCTTTTCTTCCCTGGGGCACCCCGATCACCGGATCCTATCCCGAGTATAAAGCGGATGGCACCAACACCGGTGCCGATCAGGAACAGCAGATGGGCATGCATCATGATGGTGTTCATTTCTTCCCGATTGACCAGAAGGCCGGTGGTAACAGCTCAACGGAAGGCCTGTTGGTGATGAATCATGAGTACATCAATCAGTCTGCACTCCATGCCAATGGCCCGACCAACGCCGGTGATAATGGTGGCGTGCGCCCCGCCGATGAGGTTCGCAAGGAAATTGCCGCTCACGGTGTGTCTGTTGTCCACATCAAGCGTGACACCAACGGTACCTGGGACGTCGTCTTCGGCAGCCCATTCAATCGTCGCATTACGGGCAACACCGAGATGGACATTCGTGGCCCGGTGCGTGGTTACAGCAAGCTGGTCACAACCTACAGTCCCGACGCGACCGAAACTCGCGGCACCCTGAACAACTGTGCGATGGGCCCAACGCCCTGGGGCACCTACCTGGCCGCGGAAGAGAATTGGCACGGTTACTTTATGAACGCGAACGCGGATCGCCCGCGCGAGCAGGTTCGACACGGCGTTGACGATACCTCAAGGTATGACTGGGAACTGGCGGATAGCGGCGCAGATCAGTATGTACGCTTTAACGTCACGCCGACCGGGGCGACTGCGACCGACGACTATCGCAACGAAGCCAACACCTATGGCTTCATGGTTGAGATTGATCCGTTTACGCCGGAAAGCAAACCCCAGAAACGCACTGCGTTGGGACGCTTTGGTCACGAGGGCGTCATCTTTGCGCCGGCGAAGGAAGGTGAGCCGGTGGTGTGTTACTCCGGTGACGATTCCCGTTTCGAGTACATCTACAAGTTTGTGTCGTCTCAGCCCTACTACGCCGCGACGGCCGGTGGCTACCTGTTGGATGAGGGTACCCTGTACGTTGCCCGCTTCAACGAGGATGGCTCTGGTGACTGGCTGGCGCTGGATCTGGACGACGCGGATTTCGCCAGCAAAGTTGCTGCGGCTGAAGGCGGCATGGTCGGCGATATCCAGTTCGACGGTTTTGAGAACCAGGCTGATGTTCTGCTGAATACCCGCCTCGCAGCCGATATTGCCGGTGCTACGACGATGGACCGCCCGGAGTGGGGTGCCGTTGATCCCAACTCTGGCGAGGTCTATTTCACCCTGACAAACAACTCGAACCGGGGCCAGCCAGGGTTCGACGACGTCAACGCCGCCAACCCGAACTCTCCCAATGCCACCGGCCACATCATTCGCTGGACTGAAGAAGGTAGCGATCACACGGCTACCAGCTTTGACTGGGACATCTTTGTCTTCGCCGGCGAGCAGGGTACGGAAACTGTTGTCGATGGTGAGGCCGTCGTCTCCCTGAACGATGATAATATTTTCAACAGCCCGGATGGCCTCTGGTTTGACTACAATGGCCGGCTGTGGATCCAGACCGATGGCTCTGACGCTGACCCGTACTTCAACAACATGATGCTGGCCGCCAATCCGGAGACACGCGAAATCAAGCGCTTCTTCGTCGGGCCCCAAGGTTGTGAAGTAACTGGCGTTGTCAGCACACCGGACGTTAAGACCATGTTCGTGAACATCCAGCACCCGGATGGTAACTGGCCGAACGCGGCCGAGTCCCGTCCCCGCGACGCCACTGTTATCGTAACCAAGGACGATGGCGGTGTGATCGGCGCCTGATCGCCTGATAGAGGCGCCACGGGCGCACACCGACAAGAGCCAGCCGTAACGCCGGATTCTTCCAACAGGACGTCTCCGGCGTTACGGCTTTTTTGTTTCAGTTTTTCATCGATCTGCCGTAAAACCAGTATTGGTCAACTAAAGTAGCAGTTATAAGTAAAGGTCAATTCTTTACTCTCACGAGTAATCGTCAAAAAAGATGCATTCACTAATAATGAAAATAAAGAGGTGGATATGGGTTTGCTCAGTCGGCCTGTTCTGGTTGTGGGGGTGTCAGTCGCCGTTGTCGTCGCCTTTGGGGCTTTCCTGGTGGCGCCGTTGATAGGGTTGGATAGCGCGTCGCTGGTGGCGGGCGTGGTTATTGGCCTGGCCGTCGCCACCGCGTATCTGGTGTTACGCGTTCTGGAACCGGTTGAACGTTCCATCAAGCAGCTCAACGCCGGTAAGCTGCCAGCGGATAGTCCGCTGGGCAAACAGTGTGCAAGCCTCCTTGCGGACGCCAAAGCAGGGCGGGCACTGGTGGAAACCCTGTCCGGCAGTGCCGATAAAAGTGCCATTTCTGCGGCCCAGGTGTCCCACGCGGCCGACCAACTAAAAAACCGCCTGGATCGACAGGTCAGTGAAACTGCACAGATGGCGGAGTACGCGGGTCAGATTACCGAGAGTGTGCGTGAATCCGCCCAGCAGGCCACCGATGCTGCGACCATGGCTCTGCAGAACCGTCAGGTGAGCGTTGAGGGCCGTGATGCGCTGACCTCTGCCATCAATAGCGTGCGAGCCGTGCACGAGCAGTCCAGCGAGAACCTCAGATTAATTCAGGAACTGAACGAGAAATCCAACAAGATCCAGGGTGTCACCACCACCATTCAGGGCATCGCGGAACAAACCAACCTGCTGGCCTTGAACGCGGCAATTGAAGCCGCTCGTGCCGGCGACCAGGGGCGGGGCTTTGCGGTGGTTGCCGACGAGGTCAGGCAATTGGCCGGGCGAACCGCGCAGGCAACTGGTGAGGTGGCCGAAACGCTGCAGGAAATACGTTCCGATACCTCCCTGATTGTTTCGCGGATCGAGGACCTGGCCAAGAGCGTTGAATCCGGCCTGGAGTCAGTTGAAAGCGTTGGCGAGCGCCTTGATCAGATTCGTGATCAGTCTGACCGTGTGCAGCAGCAGGTGGCGCGCATTGCCGAGATTGACCAGAACAACGAGCAGAGCCTGCAGCAGGTATCGTCGGCCATTGAAACGGTTCGGGATCAGATTACCGAGAGCGATACCAGCGTTGCGTCGCTTGCCCAGCAGGCAGCGACACTGATGGAACTGGCGGAAGAGGCCAACGCGGCATTTGCGTTGAACAGCGATGAAAGCTATCACCGCTTCTTCTACGACCAGGCCCGGCAGGGTGCGGACCGGATTGGAAAGCTCTTTGAAAAAGCGGTTCGCGATGGGCAACTGGCAGAAAGCGCCCTGTTTGATAAGCAAAGAAACCCCATTCCCAAGACCGATCCACAGAAGTATTCCAGCAGCTTTGATCGGTTCACCGATCAGCAACTGCCCACCGTTCAGGAAGCGGTGAAAGGGGCCCACCCGTCGATGGTCTTCGCGATTGCCGCCGCGCCGGATGGCTATGTGCCGACCCACAACCGTGATTTCGCCCATGCGCCAACGGGCGACCCGAAAGTGGATCTGGTAAAGAGTCGCAGCAAACGGCTGTTTAACGACCGCACCGGTGCCCGGTGTGGCAGCCATACCCAGAATATGCTGCTACAGACCTACCGCCGGGATACCGGAGAGGTTATGCATGACCTGTCAGTGCCGATCTACGTGAATGGCAAGCACTGGGGTGGCTTCCGCCTGGGTTACAAACCGGACAACCGCTAAGTTCTGGCGGTTTCCGGCTCCTGTTGCTGTGATACACTGCGGGTGTGGAGCCAGAGGAGAGTGACTTGTCCGAGCACGAATACATCCCCGCCAATGCAGACCCCATAGCACGACGTGAAGAGCCAGGCCGCAACCTGGCGGTGCTGGTTTATATCCTGCAGGCGCTGTCGTTCTTTGTCGGTGGCATTACCGGCCTGGTGGGTGTGATCATCAATTACGTCAAGCTCGATGACGTAAAGAGCACCTGGATAGAGCCTCATTTCCGTTGGCAGATACGAACCTTCTGGATCGGGCTGTTGTGGACGGTGATTGGCATCGTGACGACGCCACTGATCATTGGCTGGTTTGTGTTGCTGGGCATCTCCATCTGGATCATCTACCGCATTGTGAAAGGCGCCCTGGCGTTGAACGACGGGAAGCCACCGGAACCTCACTGATCCTCGGTCACTTCCCTTAACCGGGTGGCGCTGATGGCGCCGGCCAGCCCCATGGCGCCCAGCGTCAGTATCACCGCCACGTCGGATATCATCGATACCAGCGCTGTCAGCCCGCCCGTTGCCAGTAACAGCACCCCAATAACGGTATTGCTCACGGAGGTATAGTCGGTGCGTTTGTTGCCGCCTGCCATATCCACCAGATACGTTTTACGTCCCAGTCGAACCCCGGCATGCGCAATGCTCAGCACGAAGAACCCGGCGGGATAGAACCAGACGCTGGCGGTTGCTTCGCCCGCAAACAAAGCGGTCAGGCCCACCGCCACGCAGGCGCCACTGGCGACAATGGCACCGCGAATCATTACCCGCCGGCTGGACTCGTCCGCCATCCAACCCCACACACTGGCGCTGATGGAACTGGCGAGGCTGCTCGCCAGCAGAAAGACGCCCAGAAGCCACCCGGTGTCAGAGTTTTTCTGGGCGAGCACGACGAAGTAGGGCGACGCCAGCGCCGAGCACAGCAGCAGGGCGCGGGTAATCACGAAGTGCCGGAATGGCGCGTCGTCCCTGAGAAGGGACAGGCTTTTGAACGCGTCCCCAAGCGCATTGCCGCCACCGCCGGTTTCGCCCTCGTATTCATCAACAGAGGCGAATAGAAAGCCGGCAATAATCCAGAGGCAGGCAGCCAACAGGAGCAGGAGGGTGTAGAAAAGTACGCCAGGGTCACCCCGGTTCCAGAACAGCAAGGCGGTGAGGATGACTGTTGCGGTCCCACCGATGGTGGAGGCCAGGCCAGACAGCCGCCCTCGGCGTTTCTTCGGGATGCATTTTCCTTGCACGTCCTTCATGGACACTGAGCAGAACCCCCGGGCCAGGGAAAACAGCACCAATGCGCCCACCACGCCGGCGCCCGCGGCGTAGCCCTCCAGGAACCAGACGCTCGCTGCCATGCCCAGAACACTGGCCGCCTGGCCAAAGCTTCCCAGGATCCAGAACCATTTGCGTACAGGCTTGCGCCGGACCCAGGCACCGATCACCATTTGCGGAATCATTGAGCCGGACTCACGGATCGGGACCAGCCAGGCCACCAGGGCAGGTGCCCCAATCGCGCTTAAAAGCCAGGCCAGCACGGTCTTGGGGCTGATCAGCAAGTCACCCAGTTTGGTCAGCACGTTGCTGCCGAGGATCAGGAAGAAGTTGCGTGGCACCTCACGGCAGGCTTCATCGGGGATGTCCGTGCAGACCCGGGCGTCTTCTTCGTTGGCAATCAGGCTGTAAACCTGGTCGAGGGTGTCCTTGTTTCTGGCGGGCAAGTTGCCGTCCTCCTGAACAAATGGCTTATAAGGATACCAGCTAAGGCGAGTTGCCTTAAGGCAGGAGGGCCGCGTTGCGGGTGATTCAGACCAGGTGGTGGTCCCACTGGACCGGCAGATCGGCGATTTGCCGTGACTGATTGTCCTGCCCCAGGCGCACCAGTTTTCCGCGTCCGGAGGAGATCAGGAAATCGCCTCCTGCCAAGGCCTGGACGCCAGCGCAGTCGGGTATGGACGCCCTGGCCAGCAGTTCGCCAGTGATGCCATTGAACACCACGGCGGTGCCGCCCACTGGCGACGCGGCAGCGACAAGGTCGTTCTCGGGATGGGCAACAACGCTGGCGATGTAGTTGGCCAGTGCTGCCTGGGTACCCTCATCGAATCGGATTTCCTGAAGCTCACCGCCTTCCAGCCGCGCGATGAGGGCGGGGGACTCGTGAAGGGGCCCCTGGTACTGGTAGGCAACGTACACCCGGCCGTTCGAACCGGTACTGACATGACGGGCGCTTTGCTGGTGATGGGCAGGGTTGAACCGCCCAATAATCCGACCGCTGCGGCGGTTCATCAGGATCAGCGCGGGTTCCATGGTGTCGAGGTTCAGCTTGAGGCGATCGTAGTCCGGGTGGGTCAGTATGCCGCCGAGGCCGATCACCAGTGTTTCCCCGTCCGTGTGCAGTGTCAGCTCATGGGGGCCAATGCCCTGAAGCTCAAAGGTATCGACCCGCTGATAATTCTGCTCCGCGTCATAGACGGCAATAATGCCTTGCCCCGGCTCGTAGCGGCTGGCGGTGACATAGAGCCAGCGGCCGTCGGGGGAGAACACTCCGTGACCGACAAAGTGTTCCCCGGAAGCGGCTTTGACGCGATGTGTCCTGTTACCGCTGAGGGCGTCGAACCCGTAAAACGCCCAGCCGGGCCGGCGTTCGAAGAAGATGACCTGAGAGCCATCCGGGCGTGCACAGCCGCTGTGGCAACGGGTGTCGACCGGTGACTCCCATATGAGGTGACCTTTGCGGTTGATGGCACTAATGCCGAACTTACCCCCGGGCAGTCCCACGGCGCCGACGTACTGATCTGGCGCGTAATCCGCTTTTCGAGGCAGCAGACTGCAGCCGGACAGGGTGGCTGCCAGTCCTCCGGCCATCCCCGCTTTCAGTAGTTGTCTGCGGTTGATAAGTGCACCTCCGGGTTGCCTGTTGCTGCTCATCAGTCGCCGTCGCTGGAATTGAAGCCGCGAATGACGCCGAGTTCAACCGCTGCCTGGTCATTGATCAGAGTGGTTAACTGGGAAACGTCAACGTAGAAGCCCTGGAGCAGGGAAAAGGCATCGTCATTGGAAAGCAGCTCAGTCATGGGGCGATGGAGTTCCGGGAAGTGCTCCAGAACGTCCTTGAACTGGTTTTCAATTCGTGGACCCAGTTGCGGTTGTTCGCTTTCCTTTAGCAGCTGTGTCAGGCCCGGCAGGAAAGACTGCTCCAGGCCATGGATGGTTGCTTCCATGGTCTTCAGGCTACGGCCGCTACGCCAGGCATCGGCGGCGTAGACAGAACGCTTGCCATTCCCACGGAGCCCCATTGGCTGGGCAAGCCGGCGATCCTCCAGAATCTCCAGGGCCGCCATGCCGGCCCGGATGGTGGTGTCGCGATATTGCTCCGTGGCCAGGTAATCCTCGCGGAACGCCTGCCATTGATCACTGAGTTGCTGGCTATTGGTTTCGATGTGGCTGGCAACCGCTCTCAGCAGGCCGCAGGTCTTTTCCGCGGGTAGGGCATTGTCGCTGGCGTTCAATGGTTCGTCGTACAACAGGTACTCCAGCATGGGAAAACCCTGTACGGCCACGCCGGACTCGGCGATGACCTCACCTGATATCGGGTCTTCCGAGTTCAGCAGGTAGCTGGCTTTGCGGGCAATCAGGTTTTTCGGGTCGGGCCAGAACTGGAACTGCCAGGCAAGGTTGTCGTTCTCCACCGGGCCAAAATCCACATAACGGACACGTTGCCACGCCAGGAAGGCGTTCAGCCAAGCTTCCTCCAGGGCGTCGCGCGACTCCTGTTCCGGGGCGGTGCAGTAGTCGGCAGCGGCGACGGACAAGTCGCCCGCTTCGGCCGCCAGAGACTGGTAACCCGCGAAAATTCCCTGGTGCCATTGCTGTTCGGCGTTGCTGTTCGTTTCAGTCTGGCTAGCAGCCATCCCAGCAATTGGAGCCAGTATCAGCGCGGCAATACCCACGGCTTTCGTTAATGGTCGCATGGCGTGTCCTCAGAGAGAGTTCAGGAAATCCAGGAGTGCCTCCCGGTCTTCGACGGGCATCTGACGGTAACGTTCAGCTGCCTGCCCGGCCTCGCCCCCGTGCCAGAGCACGGCTTCTTCGAGTGTTCGCGCCCGCCCGTCGTGGAGGAACCCGGACTGCGGATTGACCCGTTGAGCCAGGCCGATTCCCCAGAGCGGGGGTGTCCGCCATTCGTTGCCGTTGGCCAGGAATTCATCCCGACCATCGGCAAGCGCCGGACCCATGTCATGCAGGAGCAGATCGGTATAGGGCCATATGGTCTGGTTGCTGAGGTCCGGGCGGTCCGGGGCGATGCCGGTAGTGTGCCTTGGTGTATGACAGCCGGCGCAGCCGGTTTCATTGAACAGTTCCGCGCCTTGTTGAACGGACACAGTGTCCAGGTCACGGCGTGCGGGCACTGCCAGGCTTTTGGCGTAGAAGGTCACGAAGTTGCTCACCTTGTCGCTCACTTCGGGGCTGCCGCCGTTGGTGAAGCGCTTACAGTTCTGCTCGGGCGTACAGTCGGTTGCCGGTTTGATGGTGGACGTCAGCCCCATGTCTCCGGCAAACGCCCCCATACTTTGCTGATGAACGTTTGGTTCGGCAGCTTTCCAGCCGAATCGGCCCGGCACGGTTTGCTGGCTGTCCAGGTCCCAGACTTGATTGAGTTTGCCGGAGAGGCCGTCGTTGTCCGTATCCTCCGGGTCCGCCAGTGCCTGCAGGTCTTCAAGCGGTATGGCTTCCAGCAGACCCATGCCAATCATCTGTGGAGCCACCCGTGGAGACACCAGCAGGTCCTCCGGGAGCGGGCCATAGTTAGGGTTCTCGATCCGGTAGACCGGTTTTCGTAGTTCTATTTCGGTGCCGTCCGACAGCGTCTCTGTCACCGATTCCCAGTCGATCACCAGATCGGCTTCAGGTTTGGCGGCCGGCAGGGCGGCGGTTTGCAACTGGCTGCCGTACACGGGGGCCGGTTTGAATCCGTGGGTCTTCAGGATATCCGCATCCTGATCGGGATCGGCCGGCACGGCGAGTCGGAGGAACAGGGATACAGGTTTGTCGTCAGCGCCCGGAGGATGTCCGCGGCCATCCTTTATGTGACAGCCCTGGCAGGAGTTTGTGTTGAACAGTGGCCCCAGGCCATCGCGGGCATCCGTGCTGGCAGGGGCTTCGACCCAGGGGTTGCGGAAGAAACTGTTGCCGACACTGAAATCCAGGCGCCTGGTCATGGACAGGTTAGCCTGGGGCAGGGAATAGGCATTGTGATCGAACTGATCCACGGTGCCTTCGCCCCCGGTCTTGACCGTCGCCTGGATCGGATAAGGGTCCTGGGCAGTGGCCATGGCGAAGGCCGCTGCTACGGCCACTCCCGAAGACAAGGTCAGCAGTAGCAGGGGGCGTTGGCGCATGGTTTCTCTACAACGTGTCGTTACTTTTTAGTGGATAAGCTGGTTAGTGGATCAGCTAGAAGGTATGGCCGGCGTCATCAGGCTTGAGCGAGTCGATGCCCAGTTCGCGGGCGGCCTGTTCAATGGAACCGGTTTGTGCCACCAGCGCCATAATCGCGCCGTTTACGATCTTCGCGCCTTTCTCATTGCCGGGAGCGATCATCATATCGAATTTCATCGGCTCTGACTCGGCTTCGGCACTGGATTTCATGGTTTGCAGCGCCCCCATCGACTCTTCGAACTGCTGGCTCAGTGTCTCGTTCAGTTCCGGGTTGAGCTCGGCAACCAGATCGGACAGGGAAGGACCTGTCAGTTCAGAGCCGTCAATCCGGGTGTAGCTGCCGGAGTAGATGTTGGCCACGCCCTGGCCGTTGTAGTAATGGGAGTTGTGGGTGTTGTCGCTAAAGCAGTCGTGCTCATCCTCGTAGGAATTGGCTTCCAGGGCGACTTTCATGCGCTCACCGGCAAGCTCACCCAGGGACAGGGAGCCCATGCCGAAGAACATTTTCTGTACAGCGGCATCCGGTGCTTCGGCGAGCAACTGGGAGCGATAGTTGTCTTCCGGGCCGGGTGCCCACTGTGCAACCATCCACTCCAGATCGGTGATCAACAGATCGGTCGCTGCATCCAGGTAGGCGGCGCGGCGGTCGCAATTGCCGTGGGTGCAGTCCTCGCCCTGGGCGTAGTCCGTAGCAGGGCGCTGTCCGGCGCCGCGATCGAAGCCGTGCAGGTCCTGACCCCACAGCAGGAATTCAATCGCATGGTATCCAGAGGCCACGTTGGCCTCCGAGCCTCCGATTTCGTTCAGCTCCGCCAGCAGGTCCGGGGTCAGGCTGGAAGCATCGACCGTCGTGCCGCCAATATTGATTTCCGTGCTGGCAATAATGTTTGCTGTAGCGCCCTCGTTGCCCAATTCGTACTGGTAGCCATCTTCCTTTACGTAATCAATCAGGCCTTCGTCCAGCGGCCAGGCATTCAGTTGCCCTTCCCAGTCATCAACCACGGCGTTACCAAAGCGGAACACCTCGGTCTGCTGATAGGGCACCCGGGAAGCCAGCCAGGCCTGTTTTGCCTTTTGCAGGTTTTCTTCGGTCGGGCTTTCCAGGAAGGTGTCTATTGTGCTGTCGAGGGACTGTGCGGCGGTCAGTGCGTCTTCAAAGTTTGCATGGGCCAGGTCGGCGTAGTGTTCCACGACATCGGATTTGCTGATGGCTTCTGCTGCCGCCGGCTCTTCGGCTGCCGAGGATGTGGATGCGGTTTCGTCGCCGCTACTGCAGGCCGTCAGTAGCGTCGCGGAGATAGCGAACGCCAGGGGAATGTGTGATGCGTTTGAGAGCAGGGCCATTTCGATGTCCTTTCGCTGTTAATTAAATAAAACGTATTGTTATTCGCATTATAGAGAGCGGGTGGGCGGTTGCAACGAATGTGAGAATGATTTTCAATTTTGTTGACTTGGCTGGGGATAGTTAGAAATGTTTGCCAACTCTGCTCCTGCTGTAGCCTAATGGTGCCCCTTTCGTCAGGAGTCTGTAATGCTAAGTTACCTCCACGCGTTTCATGCCGGTAATTTTGCCGATGTTCACAAGCACGCTGCCTTAACGCTTGCGGTCAGGATGATGCAGGCCAAATCGTCTGCTATCGCCTGCTTCGATACTCATGCCGGTAGTGCCAGCTACGATCTTGCGGGAGATAGGGCGCTTAAAACCGGTGAAGCCGCTGCAGGGATCCAGAAGCTTTGGCCACTTCGAGCCGAGCTGCATTCCGACGACTGGCAGGCCGTCCTGGCTGGGTTGGCCTCGGGGGAGGGGAAGGACGGGCAATTGGCGAGCTATCCGGGGTCGCCGCGCTGGTTCCTCCGTTACCTGCGGGAGCAGGACACCCTGACCGCCTTCGAGTTGCACCCCGCCGAAGGCGAAACCCTGGGGCAGTGGGCTGCCGGGCATTCCCGGGTCAAGGTCTTTCAGGAGGATGGATTAAAGGGGTTGCTTCGCCATCTGCCGCCCAGGCAACCAAGGTTGCTGGTGCTGACGGACCCTTCATACGAGATCAAAAGCGACTATGAAGAAGTGGCGAACACCTTGGCGCGAGCGTGGCAGAAATGCCGTCATGGCGTGTATCTGATCTGGTATCCGATTCTGGCGGGTTTCCCCCACAAGCGATTAAAGGATGCGGTGTCTGATGGGCCCGTGCGCAAGGTGTTGTGCAGCGAAGTTGCACTCAACCGGGCCCCGCAACGTGGAATGTCCGGGTCCGGAGTGCTGGTGGTGAACCCGCCCTGGGGATTCGACACCCGGCTTGCGGAGATGATGGATACGGTTTCCGGTGATCGCTGTCTGGGCCTGTCATCGAACAGCAGCTGGCTGGTGCCTGAATAGCGCTATTGGGCGGTCGTATCCGTTGCTGGTATTGCGGACTCTGTTGTGCTGACCATTGTCAGGAGTTGGTCCAGGATGGCTGCTCCACGCTCACCAGCCATACGTATATAGGCCTTGCGGGCCGGCCGGCTGGCCTCACGGAAGCGGTCCCGCTCATCCTCGGTCAATTCAACCACACGGATGCTGCTGTTTTCCTTGATGGTATCGAGACGGCTTGCATTGAGTTCAGCCTGTACCTCGTAAGCCAGCGGTGCGATCTCATCCATAGCATCTTCCAGCCAGAGTTTCTGGTCTTCGGGAAGGGCGTCAAACCACGACGTATTGGAAACCACGGAGGTGACAAATTGGGCAGGTCTGGCAAACGTCATCACACCCTGGACTTCATAGAATCCCATCTCTTCAATGGCGAAAACAGGGTTGGCCTGCCCGTCAATGCGGCGTAACTGAAGGTCGCTGTAGACCTGCGAAAAAGGAACCTGGCTGGTTGTGGCGCCATAGGTTCTATAGGTCTCTTCAGCGATGTCCGACGTCATGGTGCGGATGGTGAGTC
Organism: Marinobacter sp. UBA3604; assembly: GCF_002375325.1. Lineage (NCBI taxonomy): Bacteria > Pseudomonadati > Pseudomonadota > Gammaproteobacteria > Pseudomonadales > Marinobacteraceae > Marinobacter > Marinobacter sp. UBA3604. The sequence continues at coordinate 9,730 of NZ_DFMB01000046.1, read as the reverse complement.
CGTCGAAATCCGCGGGGCTCCGCAAGGGCTTGTTGGCGGTCCAGACCATCCAGCCCTCAGGTACGAAACCATGAAGCTTGAGGCCCTGCTCCTCGTAGGGCTCGTGGAACAGTTGCTTCAAATCATCGCTGGCGAGCACGCCACGATTCACTTCTTCGTCATCAGACAATAGATAATGGAGGGTGAATACGCCCACCTCGGGAATAACGTTGGCCAGGTGGCCGGGGGAGGCGAAAGCGAGATGGACTGAGCCTTCCCGGGCGAGATCCGTCAGTTCGAGTGACGTGCCAATAGAGCCATAGGGAAAAACATCAACGAGGATGTTGCCATCAGAGATACGCTCGATACGGTCCTTGAATTCAAGGGCATAACGGTGTTGTACGCTGCCTTCAATTTCCTCAAGGGCAAAGCGCCAGGTAACGGGGTAGGATGGTTTCTCATCATTGTCGCCGCCGGACGCCGGTGCCGGGCTGTCTGAACATCCTGCCAGGACAAGCATAACCGTCAAGAGCAATGGGGTTAGCCCGCGGCAGAATCTTCGCATGGTTTGTCTCCATTGGTCTCTACAAAATCATGCCGACAAGATACCACAATCAACGTTGATTATGGCCATCGCGACCTCGTTTGCAGAATCAAAAAGGCCCTGTCATAGCAGGGCCTGAAGCAACCAATGTGGGGAGACGGCTTACATCAGTGCATCAACACGATTCCGAACCTGGGGTTCACTGTTGTAAGCGGTTGCGATGGAATTATAAGTGGGGATATCCATGCCGGAATCCTCAATCTCTGTCACCATCTCATCGTTGGCTTCCATCTGTAGTTCCTGAGCTTTTTTCTGGGAATCAGCCGCTTCGATTTTTTCCATATACTCATCACGGATATTGTTGATCCCTTCCTGAGCCTCAACGAATTGCTTCAGTTCCTCGTCGGTAAAGTTGGTTTTCTGAGTGCCGGCTGACGCGGGGTCACTGTATCCGCCGTTGGGATTGGTCGCTTCGGGGCTTTGCTGGTTTTCCTGCGCCAGTGCGGGGCCCGCCGCCAGCAGTGCCAGGGATGCAGTCAGTGAAACGAGAAATTTGTTCATGGCGTTCTCCTTTTGCGTTGAAGGGACTGCACCGTGTCATCGAATGCAGTCTGACGTTGAAAGGAATGCGATTCCTCGAACGTTGGTGTTGCACAATCAAGCTCTGTGCCATCTTTTTTATCTTCAAAAAAATCATTTAAAACAATATCTTGATGGCTATTTGGTGTTACCTTTGAGTAATGTGCGTTGTGGCTAAATGTCACATGTGGCATACCTGTGTGACACTTTGTCGGAGCACGTTATGAAAACGCCTGTATCAAGAGCGCGGGACATGTTTCGCTCGCTGCGCCTGACCTTGGTGCTGAGCATGGTTGTACCGTTGATGGTATTCAGCGGCGTCGCCATTTATGTGGGGCTCGGTGCGGTCGAGCGTAATCTGAATGACCGTTTGCGGGAAGATCTGGAGCTTGTGGCCCGGGCGGTCAGTGGTCCATTGTCCCAGGCCATGTCCGATGGCGATGAAATTGTTCTGGGGGAGTCGCTGAAATCCATCTTCCGCATCGGCCGGGTGTTTGGTGCCTCAGTGTTTGATGAAGACGGGCAGCAGATCGCCAGCCTCGGTGTGGCGGACAGTGATGTTACGCGGAGCGACAGTGCCGAACGCGCGATAGCCAGTGGCAAGCTGGACGGAGCGTTTCGTAGGGTCGACGGGGTGTCAGTCTTCTCACAATTCACGCCGCTGGTTGCCCCGGACGGTCGAATTCAGGGGTTGCTTCAGGTAACCCGAAAGCGTAGCGATTTCCATGAGTTGGTGGCATCAAGCCGAATCTGGGCCGTCAGTATCTGGTCGGTGGTGTCGTTGATGGTCATTCTGGTGGTTGTTCTGGGGCACTATGGTGCCGTCGGTCGCCATGTCAGCCGGCTGTTGGAATTGATGGAGCGGATGGCCCCCGGCCGCTGGCAGATTGATGGACCTCCCGCGGGGCCGAGGGAGCTGAGACAGATCCACGAGGGGTTGCAAGACATGGGCGCCCGTATGGCGGTTGCGGAAAATGAAATCCGGGAGAGCGTTGAACGCGAGCGGGAACTGTCAGAGAAGCTGAAGTATCAGGAAAAGGTCGCCATGATCGGGCGGGTTGCCGGTGGCGTTGCCCATGAGCTGGGTGCGCCGCTGAATGTCATCCAGGGTCGCGCCAATATCCTTGGGCGGGGCGACCTGGCAGATAGCGACCGACGACACCTGAAGGATATCGAACATCAGGTCGAGCGGATGACATTGATTATCCAGCAGTTGCTCGATTGTTTTCGCCATGTGCCGGACTCCCGCCGGGAAACCGACCTGGCGGCGACGGCTCGCGATCTGACCGCGCGGGTATGCGACGAGCCCAAGTGCCATGGCGTTGAGATCTGTACCGATATTCCGGAGGCCAGCGCCGGCGTTCTGGCCGAGCCAACCCGTCTCGAAATGGCCTGCCTGAACCTGGTCCGCAACGCGTGCCAAGCGGCTCGCTCGCGGGTGATCGTGTCTGTTATTCCCCTCGACGGATACTGGGAGTTGCGGGTGGATGATGATGGCCCGGGTATCGATGATTCGCTGCGGGAGCGGATTTTCGAGCCTTTTTTCAGTACCCGTGCGGCGGGTGAGGGAACCGGTCTGGGGCTTGCGGTGGTCGGCAGTGTAATCAAGGAACATGGTGGTCGGATTGAGGTTGGCACGAACGCGAACGGCGGGTGCCGGATGTCAACGTTCTGGCCAGTGTATGAGAAACGAGTGGACTCGACGGAGGCCCATCATGAAAGCTAGGCCCGCTTTGATCATGCTGGTGGAAGACGACGCCAGTTTGCGGACGCTTCTGTCAGAGGAGCTTGAGGTGGATGGTTATGCGGTACGCAGTGCTGCAACCGTTGAGGAAGGCTGCAATGGGTTGCGGGAATGGCGCCCGGACCTGATTGTGTCGGACCTTCGATTGCCAGACGGCGACGGCCTGGCAATACTACGGAAGCTGCAGGCGGAAGGCCATTCGGTTCCCTTTATCATCATCACAGCCTTCGGCACGGTTGACCAGGCGGTAGAGGCGCTTAAGGCCGGTGCCGATGACTTCCTCACCAAACCACTGTCCACCGACCATCTTCGCTTGAAGATCAAGCGCCTGCTGGCCCATGCGGCGGTGACCAGTGAACTCGCACGTTACAAATCCCAGAGTGAAAGCGACAGTGCGCTGGGGCTGGTGGGCGAGAGCCGGGCGATGGAGCGTTTGAGGAACGAAATACGACAGGTGGCCCGTAGCCAGGCGGCCGTCCTGGTCAGTGGCGAGAGCGGCACCGGCAAGGAACTGGTCGCCAGGGCCATTCACGACGAGAGCGAGCGCCGGCAAGGACCGTTTATACCAGTCAATTGCGCGGGCATACCCCATGAGCTGATGGAAAGCGAGTTTTTCGGCCACGAAGCCGGTGCTTTTACCGGCGCAAAATCCGCCCGCAGGGGGCTGTTTGCCGAAGCGGATGGAGGCACGCTGCTGCTGGACGAAATTGGCGAGATGCCGCTCGCTCTTCAGGCGAAATTGTTGCGTGTGCTGCAGGAAGGCACGATTAAGCCGGTGGGTTCTGACCACGAAGAGGCCGTCAATGTGCGTGTTATTGCGGCTACCCATCAGGACCTGGTCAGGGCCGTGGAACAGGGTGGCTTCCGCGAGGACCTTTACTATCGCCTGGAAACCCTGACCTTGATGGTGCCGCCATTAAGGGAGCGGGATGACGATGTGGATCTGCTTGCCATGCATTTCCTGCGGGATTCCGCCCGGCGTCACCAGCGCGGATTCCTGCAGCTGGGCGAAGTGGCTGCGCGAATGTTGGCGGATTATCCGTTTCCCGGCAATGTCCGGGAACTGGCCAGCGCGATTGAACGGGCCGTGACCTTTTGCGACGGTGATGTGGTGTTGCCGGAACATCTGCCGGCCCGTATCCGCAAGCGCCAGACAGAGTCTGCTGAGGGCCGGCCGGTGCTGCCATCAGGAAACCTGGCGGATTGGCCCACGTTGGAGCAGGTCCAGCAGGACTATGTTGTGCGTGTTATTGATGCGGTGGAAGGCAATAAACGCCGTGCGGCCCAGATACTCGGGGTAAACCGGCGTACGCTCTATCGCTGGCTTGATGCGGAAAAGGACACTGCTCATGACTAACCAGAAACAGGCAATGCTTTACGGCCTTGGAACGGTATTGCTCTGGTCAACAGTGGCCACTGCGTTCAAGTTGTCATTGCGGGAATTGACCCCGGTCCAGATGCTGGTGGTCGCCTGTTCCGCGTCGGTAATAGTGATGGCGCTTATTCTGGTCGCACAACGACGGTGGCACCTGGTCTTTGAACTGTCGCGCCGCCAATATCTGCAGTCTTTCGGTATGGGGCTTATCAATCCCTGCCTGTACTACTTCCTGCTGTTTGGTGCGTTCGACCGGCTGCCTGCCCAGGAGGCGCAACCCCTGAACTACACCTGGGCGCTGGTGCTGGCCTACCTGTCGGTGCCCTTCCTGGGACAGCGACTGCGGCGTGCCGATATCATCGCCGGATTGATTTGCTACAGCGGGGTCGTCGTTATCGCAACCCGTGGCGATGTGTTGTCGTTAACGTTCTCCGACCCTCTTGGTGTGGGCCTGGCCATCGGCAGCACCCTGGTCTGGGCGTCCTACTGGATTATCGCGACTCGGGATACCCGGGATCCGGTGGTCGGTCTGTTCCTGAATTTTCTCTGCGGTCTTCCGGTGATCGTGGTGATTTGCGGGGTGACGGATGGTTTCGATTTCAACCCCACAACAGGCCTGTTGGCGGCCACCTACGTGGGTGTGTTCGAAATGGGAATTGCCTTTGTGCTCTGGTCCTACGCCATGAAGAAGGCGGAAAATACCGCCAGGGTGAGTAACCTCATCTTTATCTCACCGTTCCTGTCGCTGGTGTTCATCTATTTCATTCTTGGCGAGATCATTCTGCCATCCACATACGTTGGCCTGGTGTTGATCGTTGCGGGGCTGTGGATTCAGCAACGTAAAACCCGGGAGACAATGGCGAGGGCTTCATCGGTATGAGCCAGTGGTTCATCTACATGGTACGGACCGCCAAAGGGGCTCTTTACACGGGGATCACAACCGATGTGGCGCGGCGCTTTGCCGAACACCAGGCCGGTGCACCAAAAGGGGCCCGTAGCCTGCGGGGCAAAGGGCCCCTTGAGCTCGCATTTTCTGCCGAGACGACAGACAGGGCGACGGCGTCGAAACTTGAGTGGCAGATCAAACAATGGCCGCGCAAGCAGAAGGAAGCGCTGATTCGTGGGGAGGTTGTCCTCCCGGTCAACTCGACAGATGCTGGCGTATAAACGCGCCAGCTGTTTGCAGGGCCTCGGTGGCGCGGTCCAGTTGCCCCGCGTGGACCTGGAAAACGTGCCAGAGCCCGTTATAGATTTCCAGGCGTGTATCGACACTGTCACGGCTGGCCGCGTTCGCCAGGCGCCGGGCATCATTCAGCAGGATTTCCTGGCTGCCCACCTGTATCAGCAACGGCGGAAGGCCGGAAAGGTCGCCAAATACGGGTGAAACGAGAGGCTCGGACGGTGGTGTGTTGCCGCAGTACAGGCGCGCGGACTTGTCGATCCACGGCTTCTGTAGAACCGGCTCGCATTCAGGCGCGAAAAGGTGCTGGTGGGAAAGATCAGTCCAGGGCGACAGCACCATCAGCGACGAGGGCAAGGGCAGGCCTTTGTCGCGTAGGCGCATGGCCAGGGCTACGGCGAGTCCGCCGCCGGCTGAGTCGCCCGCGAGGCATAGGGTTGCAGGCGGATGCCCTTCGTCCAGCAAGGCGCGGTAAACCATTTCAGCATCGTCCAGTGCCGCGGGGAAGGGGTTCTCCGGTGCCAATCGGTAGTCGGGAGTAACCACCATCGCGCCACTGAATTTCGACAGGTGGCCGGTAATTCCCTTGTGTGTTTTTGGCGAGCCTATGATGTAACCACCGCCATGGAAATACAGTATGACCCCGTGAGGGTTGTCGCTGTGACAGGCCCGGGTGATCGAAAGCCCTTCTGCCTGGATGTCTTCAAACCGGGTGCCACGTGGCGGAATCGATGTCAGGTAGGCCTTGCTGATCAACCGGCGTTGCAGGGCAACGGGAATCGCGGGATGCAGCAGGGGACGAACGAGTCGGTTCATGGTCTGGCGCAGGCCGGCTTCCAGGGCGGTTTGTATCATCGGCAACTCCGGGGTTGTGGTGTGCTAATCTAAGCACCAAGCTTAGTGCAGACACACTGCTATTTTCATACCCATTCATGACAGGCGTTTAACTCTACGTGTACTGGAAAACAGATACCATAGAAATTCCGAACTGGGACAGGGCGTCGTTACTTGAGCGAATGTCGCCCTTCGAGCCTGAAAGCCAGGAACAACTCAGCGAGGATATGGTGGCCTACTGCCGGTTCTACGGCCTCGATCTCTGGGTAGAGCACCCGGAGGTCAGCTATCGCCAGGGTTATGTGATGGCGGACCGGCACCAAGTGATGGTCCACTATTTTCGCCTTCCGGATCAGTGCAAGCCCCGGGGCACGGTGTTTATCCTGCATGGCTACTTTGACCATGTAGGGCTATACAGCCAGTTGATCGACCGTTGCCTGGGTGCGGGCTTTGATGTGCTCGCCTATGATCAGCCCGGGCACGGGCTGTCCAGTGGCACACCGGCGGCGATTGGTAGTTTTCTCGAGTATCAGGCCGTGCTGACGGATGTCATGGCCAGTGTAAGGCGTCACGTGCGGGCGCCCTGGTATGCGGTCGGGCAGAGTACGGGCGGGGCTATCCTGATTGACTACCTGCTGACCAACCATCACGACCGGGAAACCTCGGATTTTCGTAGGGTGGTACTGCTGGCACCGTTGATCAGGCCGATGGGGTGGCTGGGTGCCAAAGTTCTGCACAGCCTGGTAAAACCCTTTATATCGCGATGGCGACGGGCGTTTGGGGCCAACAGTGGAAACTCGCGTTTCCTGAAGTTCCTCAGGGACTACGATCCGCTCCAGGCCAGGGCCGTACATGTGGACTGGGTTTCTGCATTACGGCAGTGGGTACCGCATATTGAGTCCGCCCGCCCGGTCGATTTTCCGATTACCGTGGTGCAGGGGGAAAAGGACCTGACTGTAGACTGGCAGCACAATCTGCGGATTATCCGCAATAAATTTTCCTCGGTGGAGGAACTCCGGATACCGGATGGGCGTCATCATCTAGTAAACGAAGCCCAGGATTTACAGGCAACCGTATTCAATACCATTGTGGATACGTTTGAAAACGACCATGACGGGTCTCTGTCTGAGGCCAGTTAAGGAAAGCCAATGGCGGCACCATGCCGCGAACAGTCATACCTTGGAAAGACTTTGGAGAATGCCGTGAAGAAAACGATTGTAGCTTTTGCCGTCGCCACCGTGGGTCTTGGCGGCTGTATGACATACGATCCTTACACCGGTGAGGAAAAAACCTCTAGCGCCACGAAAGGCAGCATTATCGGGGCCATTGGTGGTGCCGCCGTCGGCGCTGCAACCTCCAGCAGCAGTGACCGTGGCAAAGGCGCACTGATTGGTGCCGCATCCGGTGCGGCCATTGGTGGTGGTATCGGTTATTACATGGATAAGCAGGAAGCGCAGTTGCGCCGCAAACTCGAGGGTTCCGGTGTTCGCGTTGTACGCAATGGTGACGAAATTGAACTGGTCATGCCGGGCAACATCACCTTCGACGTCAACCAGTCCTCCATCAAGCCGTCGTTCAGCAACACGCTGGAATCCGTGGCGCTGGTACTGAAGGAATTCGACAAGACCATTATTCAGATCGAAGGCCATACCGATAGCACTGGCTCGCGGGATTACAACCAGTTGTTGAGTGAGCGCCGCGCTGGGTCAGTCAGGGATTTCCTTTTGAATCAGGGTATCGCACCCAAGAGGACCCGTGCGACAGGTTATGGCCCGCGCTACCCGATTGCCTCCAACGACACCGAAAGCGGACGTGAACAGAACCGTCGCGTTGAGCTGACACTGGTTCCCATGCAGTAATATCAGCACAGACTGATTGAGCGACTCCGGGTCATGCCCGTGTTCCGGAGTCGCTTCCTTCCTTTTCTTCTCCTTCCCCATTTTGCTTCCTGTCTCAACCTTCAACGTCTGCCTTTGTTCATTAAAGCTTGTTTATGAGAGCCGAATTGGCCTCATCTGACCTGAATCGCCCTTCAATGCATGGAACGGTGAAGGGGAATGTCCCGTGGTGGAACACAAGGCTCTATGTTGTCCGTTCCCGGTGAGCCTCAATCATGGAAAATGAGCAAATGGGAGATCTGCTTTGACAACAACGATCACAAAAACAATTGGTTTTACCCTCAGTGTTCTCTTGGCCGCCCCGGCCTTCGCAGAACTGTCGGATGGTGTCGGCCTGACGGGCACTTCGGAAGCCTCCGAATCCGCGCTTCAGCCGGGAGATCGCATACCGGGGCGCTATATCCTCACACTGGCCCCGTCGATTCCTGACATGCTGGGGCTTGCCGACCTGCAGGCAAGCGTCGAATCGCTTCTGGTGGCCGTAGGTGGTGGTGATATTCTGCATGTATACCGAACTGCGATGACCGGTGCGGCGGTCACGATGACAGAGCCGCAGGCAGCACTGTTGTCATCCCTGCCTGGCGTGCTGGCAGTTGAGCCCGACCAGGTTGTTGCCGCAAATGCGGTGACGCAGGGTGATGCCACCTGGGGGCTGGACAGGATCGATCAGCCGGTGCTCCCCCTGGATGAGCAATATAGCTACCCGTCCTCTGCCGGTAACGGAGTCAGTGTCTATATCATCGACACAGGTCTGCGGGATAGCCACGACGAGTTTGCCGGACGGGTGATTGAAGGCCGTAACTTTGCGGTGAACGATACGGGCTTGCTGGGGTTGGGTGGGTTGCCGTTGATCGGCCCGATCGTCAACATTGGTGGCGAGACTGACCCGGAAGACACCACAGACTGCAATGGTCACGGGACCCATGTCGCCAGTACCGCAACTGGCACCGTCTATGGCGTTGCCAAGAACGCATCCATCTCGGCCGTGCGGGTGTTGGATTGCTCCGGTGCCGGTTCTAACGCGGATGTGATCGCAGGTGTTGACTGGGTGGCTGAGAACCATCAGGCGCCGGCCGTTGCCAATATGTCCCTTGGTGGAGGAAATTCAGACGCTCTGGACGATGCCGTGCGTGGTGCGATAGAGCAGGGAGTGACGTTCGTCGTGGCCGCCGGTAACAGCGATGCTGACGCCTGTTCCGGCTCTCCAAATCGGGTTGCATCAGCGGTAACCGTAGGAAGCACTACCCGCGAGGATCAACGATCGTCGTTTTCCAACCACGGAGAATGTCTGGACCTGTTTGCCCCGGGGTCTGACATCACCGCGGCCTGGTACCAGGAGGACGATGAAGTAAACACCATCAGCGGGACCTCTATGGCATCGCCACACGTAGCGGGCAGCGTTGCCCTGATCCTGGGGGCTGAACCCGATCTGTCACCGGCATCGGTCAGCACCAGGCTGGACGAGCTGGCGACCAGAAATGTACTTGGGAGTATTGAAGAGGGCTCTCCCAATCGTCTGCTAAGAGTGCCGCAGTAATGCTTAAGGGCCGGAACGATCCCGTTCCGGCCATTTATCGTTGTGCGCCAGGCATGGCGC
>NZ_DFMB01000058.1:0-13768 GCF_002375325.1 Marinobacter sp. UBA3604 | reverse complement strand
AATCGAGGTGGATACAGACAATCAGGATGTTGCTTGATCAAGTAGAAGACGACAAGCTTTGACGATAGCTCTCGGTGGACTGGAACGTCGGCGTAAAGGCCGCAGATGCCGATTGCAGCACGGCGATCAGTACATACACCTCCCAGACCTCAGTCACAAAAGGCAAGGCAAGTGCAACGGCAGCTCGCACCAGATCCAGAGAAACCAGCATCACACGACGAGGTATGTTCTCCGCCAGTGCTGCAGCAATGGGGGCAATGAAGACATAGGCGACCATTTTGATTGCCATGGCTGTGCCAACCACCTGCCCCGCCTTATCACCAGCAAGATCAAAGGCCAGAAGGCTCAGGGCAACCGTTGCCAACCCCGTTCCCAGCAGGGCAACGACCTGGGCTAAAAACAGATGCCGGTAGGTGCGATTTTTCAGAATCTCAAGCATGGTTCTCCTGACTAAAGACCCGCAACCGGGCGGTTAGCGGGCCTTTGCTCCATCTCCAGCTTTACATTTTGCCGGAGTGGTTAGCTCCAACGGGGTTGCCGTACTCATCCACAAAGACATACAGGTTCGCTTTGTCTTCGCTGGCAGAGTCAGGATTAGCAAACTGGACGACCCATAGTTTACCCGCCGAGGTAGACCGCTGCTCGGCCTTGCCTCTGGAGGCTTCCGCCCAGCTAGAAGCAATCTGTTCTGAATTGACGAGTTGCTGCTTGACGGCGGCTGCTCGCTCGGTCACCTGTTCTTTCGAAACAGGCTCCGAAGCACCATGGCTATGGCCAGCCCCGGCAAATGCGTAGCCGGAAACCGACAAAACAATGACCGCTGCAAATACGTGAATCATTTTTTTCATGAGATAACTCCTAAGGATCAATAATTGAATTACTTCTTGCTAATGCCGCTGTAAAACCCGCTGGTATCAAGAACCACAGTGACAGCTCTTTCTCCGCGATTTTCCCAGTACCATCCATGCGTACCGTCAAACGGTGCCTCAAATGCTCCGCTCGCAGACGGCTGGTCGCGCCCCTGCCAGTAGCTGGTGAAATTGTCGCCGTCATTGAACCGTTCACCGTGCATATCGAAGTTCACCGAACCTCCCTCCGTGGTCCAGTTAAAAACCATTCGATCTCCCTCGGCCATTGTGGCTTTGACTTCCAGACCCTCGTTTGGTCCCAAAGTTACGGTCGTGGAATCAGAACTCAAACCTTCTGGCGTTTTCCAGACCGGACCAGCCGGCAATGCCAGCAGGTTACCCGACGAGGCCGATTCCGACTCAGGCTGCGTGGACTCAGCGGCGTTGGCCTGACTGAGTACAGTCAACCCCATGGTCTGGCCGAGTCCCGTGGGATCGATGCCATATTCGGCTGGGAGGATGGTTGTGACCAGAACCACGCCGCCGATAACAGCAGCCACTCCGGTCGCCTTGAACAAGCTTTTTGAGGAAGGAAGTCCCTCACGATTCATATTGGAAATGTCTTGCATGGTCTAACTCCTCAGGAAACGGTGTACAGGCCGGTCAACTGATAACCCATCAGCATAAAACCGGCGCTCATCAACAGAACGTTGGCTGCAAGTGCCTGCCGGGGAAAAACATCCGTCCGGCGCCAGAAATTCATCGCGATCAGAATGATGCCCAGAGCCATCAACTGGCCAATCTCAACTCCGACATTAAACGCCAGAATGTTCGCCACCAGGCCATCCTCTGAAAGCGTGAAATCCTGAAGCTTCGTGGCCAGGCCGAACCCATGGAAAAATCCGAAAATCAGGACGGCGGCCTTGGTATTGGGCTGAAATCCGAACCAGCGGCGAAACGCACCAAGGTTATCCAGAGCCTTGTAGACCACGGAAAAGCCGATGATGGCATCCACCATATAGGCATTGACGTTGGTCTCACTGAGCACGCCGTAAAGAAGCGTGACACTGTGTCCAACCGCAAAAAGCGTGACGTAGATACCCACGTCTTTCATGCGGTAAAGAAAGAAGATGACACCTGCCAGGAACAGGAGGTGGTCATAGCCGGTGACCATGTGTTTGGCCCCCAGATAGATAAAGGGCAGCAATTGTGCCCCGCTGGCCTGCTCTATGAACGTGGCATCGCCTGCTTCAACACCATGGGCAAATAGCAGAGGAGAAAACATCAGGCCTACGAGCGCTGCCCCTAAAAGGTACAGCCAGCGCACGCAAACGCCCACGCCTGTTCGGCGCGGAAACGGCATATGATTCATTCGGTGATCTCCGAAATATCGACAGAAATTTAGATAAAGACGCTGACGCGTCAGTTCTTAATGACGTTTTCAGGCTTTCGGAGGCCGATAAAGTGCGGATGTCTGCTCCGGCAGAGGAGACGGCGTTCTTTGAAGCACAGGCTTGTCCTGCCTGTGGAAAAGCGGCACTGCATCCAGCTTCAGGGGCACGTGCTTTTCGACTGCGCCAATCGCATGGAGTAGCAGGTGGTCCTGGTCCGTCATTTCAACTGTCGAAACATGGAGATGATCGAGAGAGGACGGATGGATATGCCCATGGTTCTGGACAAATTCTGCAAGAGATAGACTCTGTGATGCATCGTGAACGTTCTGATCTGAAGCCCAGGCAAGACGAAAAAGCATCATGAGTGACAGCATGGTCACCACAAAAATACGTCTGCCGGTGGAAAATTGGGCCTGGTTAATGAACACTTCGTATCTCGTTAGCGTCGATCTTTGGACAGGAAGACTATCCAAGTACGATCTGCTTTGCAAAGGTGCGCATTTAAAGCGCCTGGTTCCAGGCAGGGGGCAACCTCTAACCATCCACTACTCAATTTCAGGAGCGCGTCTATGCATCACGAACGACTGGACCAATGGCAACACGATCACGTCTTCGGGCAGAACCACAAGCGCTCCGGCGAAACTCGCACGCTCATCGTTGTGGCCTTGACCCTGGCGATGATGGGTTGGGAAATTTTCGCAGGGATCATTTATGGCTCAATGGCGTTGCTTGCCGACGGCCTGCATATGGGATCACACGCCGTAGCTCTTGGCATTGCCGCTTTTGCCTATACGTACGCACGCAAAAACGCAGGTAGCGCACGGTTTTCTTTTGGCACAGGGAAAGTCAACGCCTTGGGAGGCTTTACCGGGGCGATTCTATTGGCTGTCTTTGCCCTCTACATGGTCATCGAAAGTGTTGGGCGCTTTATCCAGCCGGTCGGAATTTCATTTGATGGCGCAATATTTGTGGCCTTTATCGGCCTGGTGGTCAATGGGATTTCCGCCTGGATACTGGGTGAGAAAGGACATGACCATGGCCATGATCACAGCCACGGGCACGACCATCACAGCCATCACAGCCATCACAGCCATCACAGCCATCACAGCCATCACAGCCATCACAGCCACGATGATCATAACCGCAGGGCGGCATATCTTCATGTGCTCGCCGATGCCCTGACGTCGGTATTGGCAATCGTCGCCCTTCTGGCCGGGAAATACGCAGGATGGAACTGGATGGACCCGATGATGGGCATTATCGGTGCCACGCTGGTGACGCGCTGGTCCTGGCTTCTGGTCAAAGACACCTCAAGGGTCCTCCTCGACGAGCAGCATCAGGACATGGAGGAAGCGGTAAAACAGGCAATAGAGGACGGCGATGCCAAAGTCAGTGATCTGCATGTTTGGGCGATTGGGCCAAACATTCATGCGGCCATTGTCTCGGTTGTTTCCCACCAGCCTGAGTCAGCCACCGCTTACAAAAACCGCATTCAGAACCAGTGCCGGTCACTGGTACATGTAACAGTTGAACCGCTAAGGTGTGACTGAATCCGGGGGCTGACTACTGACAGGCGGCGCAGTCATCCTGGCCACTCAAGGTGCCCCTCAACAATAAGTCGCGATGGCCCGCTTTGTGCATCCACCTCCCCTAGACACCAAAACCGTCAACATTTCCCCAGTGACCATAGGAGGGGACCAATGCCATGTCGCTGCTCACATCGCTGATCAAAGCCAGCACCCAGTTCCAGCAAGCCATGGAAAAGAAACAGCCGGCGGGGTCGGGCAATGCGTTGCCAAAGCCCGCTGCACCAGAGGCACCGGTCTCCGCAACCGATGACCGGTTTACCCTGTCCGAGCGGGCGAGTTTCGATACCGGCCGCCCAAAATCCACCAGGTTGCAGATGGCTGAGTACAAGCAAACCGTCGGGCAGGACCTTGCCTATATGCGGGAGACGCTGCGGCATAAACTTGCCGAATACAAACTCAACCCGGCAACCAGTGTGGAAGTCTCGAAGAACGACGAAGGCAAGATCAGCGTTGGTGGTGGAATCCCAGAGGAAAGCCGTAACCGTATCGAACAGGACCTGAACAACAGCAAGCCGTTCCGGGAGGCATTCAGCCGGCTCAGTGCCAGCGAGCCCACCCTGCACTTTGTGGACAACGCGCTCAAGTTGAACAAGGCATACGGCGTGAACAATTCACTGCTGGACACCCTGGTCAGCGACAACCAGCAATTCAACGGCCTGCAGGACCTGGCGCACCGCTACGACAGCCTGCGCAGGACCATCAGTACCGATCAGGCCACCAACTACGCAGACCGCAAAAATTTCGCCCTGAGCCTGAACACCCGGGCCTGACTCCGTTAAATCCGGAAGGGCTCTGGGTCCCCTTTGCCGACGCGAGTCACCTCCGGCGCATCCCCAGTCATATTCACCACGGTGGTCGCCTCCAGGCCGCAAAAGCCACCATCGATGATCAGATCCAGATCGTGTTCCAGAGTTTCCCGGATGTCATAAGGGTCAGTCATCGGGTCCTCGTCACCCGGCAATATCAGCGTACTGCTCATGATGGGTTCGCCCAGTTCCGCCAGCAGCGCCTGCACAATCGCGTTGTCTGGCACCCGCATGCCAATGGTTTTACGCTTGGGGTGTAACAGCCGACGCGGTACTTCACTGGTGGCGTCCAGAATGAATGTATAAGCCCCCGGCGTGAAGTTCTTGAGCAGCCGATACTGGGTGTTGTCGACCTTCGCGAACACACCGATGTCCGAAAGGTCCCGGCACATCAGGGTGAAGTTGTGCTTGTCATCCAGGCGGCGAATGCGCTTTATCCGGTCCGCTGCCTGCTTGTCACCGAGGTGGCAGCCAATGGCGTAGGCGGAATCCGTCGGATACACAATAACGCCTCCCTTGCGGAGAATATCCACAGCCTGGTTGATCAGCCGCTTCTGGGGCGTTTCCGGGTGAATCTGGAAGAACTGGCTCACTGGCCACCTCCGGATGCAAAGGCCGGATCGTTCTTGGAGCCGCCCATGCAATTAGGAGAATCAGGCGCAGCCTGGCCGGACGTCTCCCACTCCTGTGGTGAATACACATGCAGCGCCAGGGCGTGGACGTCACCGGCCATTTCGTCCGCCAGTATTTTGTAGATGGCTTGGTGCCGCTTGACCTTACCCTGCCCCTCGAACTCTGAAGACACCAGAGTCACCTTGAAATGGGTTTCAGAATTCGGCGGCACGCTATGTTTGTGGCTCTCGTTTTCAACCATGAGGTGTTGGCTGTCGAAAGCGCTTGTCAGCTTTTGCTCAATGGCTTGTTGTGTGGACATAAACAGGCCTGCTCCTGATTGAATGTGTTATGGAACAGTCTACTACACCAAACGCTGTGTTACCTTGACAGGATACAGACAAAGCGCCATCTTCCATCCCCACCCGAAAACTGCTTCCGACTTATGCGCCTGTACATTGCTGAAAAACCAAGCCTGGGCCGGGCAATTGCTGCTGCCCTCCCCGCTCCCCATCAGAAGGGGAACGGATGGATTCGTTGCGGCGAAGGAAGCAACGCCAGCACCGTTAGCTGGTGCATCGGCCACCTATTGGAACCGGCGGAACCCGGCCAGTACGACCCGCGCTGGAAAAAATGGCGACAGGAAGATTTGCCTCTGTTTCCCGGGCGCTGGGAGGTGATGCCTAAAGACAGCGTACGCCAGCAGCTCAAGGTATTGGAGTCTCTGGTCCGCAAGGCGGAGACCATTGTCCACGCCGGCGATCCGGACCGGGAAGGCCAACTGCTGGTGGACGAAGTCATCCGCTACACCGGTGCCACCTGTCCGGTGCAGAGAATCCTGATCAACGACCTGACTCCGGCGGCCGTGGCAAAGGCCATCCAGGCTCCCAAGGACAATCGTGAGTTTCGCCGCCTGTCCCATTCCGCCCTCGCCCGCCAGCGGGCGGACTGGCTCTACGGCATTAATCTTACTCGTTTCTATACCCTGTCCTATCAGCAGCAGGGCCAGCAGGGCGTATATTCCGTCGGCCGTGTACAAACCCCGGTGCTGGGATTGGTGGTGGAGCGGGACAACACCATTGAGAACTTCCAGCCGAAACCTTTTTTCCGCGTTCAGGCGACGTGCCACGCGATAGATGAGGAATCGGACCAGCAATCGTTTACGGCACGCTGGCAGCCCTCGGAAGCCTACCGGGAATACCTGGATGAAGAAGACCGTTTGTTGGACAGCGATGTCGCCAGACAGATCGCCGAGGCCGTAGAAGGACGGCCCGGCAAAGTTACGGAATCCCGTTTCCGCGACAGGAACGAAACGCCGCCCCTGCCATTCTCACTCTCAGCCTTGCAGATCGAGGCGGGGCGACTGTTCCGCATGGGCGCGAAAGACGTGCTGGACACCGCCCAGAACCTGTACGAACGCCACCAGTTGATTACCTATCCCCGTTCGGACTGCCGTTATCTGCCGGAAGGTCATTTTGACCAGCGTCAGAGTGTGGTGCAGGCCATTGGCAATGTCGCCGGCGAACTGGCGACAGCCTGCGAGGCAGCGGATCTGAACCGCCGCACCGAAGCCTGGAACGACAAGAAGGTGGATGCCCACCACGCTATCATCCCTACGGCCAGAAAGGCGCCCAATGGACGTCTGAGCGAAGCTGAGAGGAACATTTACGAACTGATCAGCCGGTATTACCTGATGCAGTTCAGCGCCGACGCCATTCACCGGGAAGGCAAATTAACTGTCGGGATTGGCGAACACGCGTTCAGGGCAACGGAAACCGCGGTTCTTCAGCCGGGCTGGAAAACCCTGGAGATTCGCCAGCGGGAAAGCCGACAGGAGGCCGCCAAAGCGCCCCTCCCTCGCCTGGAGAAAGGTGACCCCATACTCTGTGACTCGATGGACATCGCCGAGCGCAAAACCCAGCCACCCCAATACTTCACCGACGCCACACTGCTGTCAGCGATGACCAATATCGCTCGCTTTGTCAGCGATCCAGAACTTCGGAAAACCCTGCGTGAGACCGATGGGCTGGGCACTGAGGCCACGCGGGCGGCGATCATTGATACCCTGTTCCGGCGCGACTATCTATACCGGGACAAGCGCCACATCCGGTCAACGCCGAAGGGAAAGGCGTTGATTGATTCATTGCCGGAATCCGTCAGCAAGCCGGATATGACGGCCATCTGGGAAGCCACCCTGGAAAGTATTCGCCGCGGTGAGGGCAATCCCAAGCAGTTTATTGCAGACCTGAAAGAACAGATACGCGGGTTCATCAATACCCCAGAGCAGGAAGCCAAGACAGCCCCACCAGGCGAGGGGCAGCCGCACTGCCCCAAGTGCCGCGCTCCCATGCGCCAGCGCGAGGGCAAGTTTGGTGCCTTCCATGCCTGCACCCGCTTTCCGGACTGCAAAGGCACACGGCCCATTGAGGACCAGTCGCCGGCGGATGGCACGGGAGAAAAACCCATTCCCTGCCCGCACTGTTTTTCGCCCCTGGTGCGCAGACAAGGCAAAAAAGGCTGGTTCTGGGGCTGCAGTAATTTCCCCGGCTGCCGACAAACACTGGATGACGACAACGGAAAGCCTGCGATCCGTTTACGCAACACTACATAACGACACTGAAGCGAAATTGCGGATTTGTAATAATATGAAGCGGAATTCAATACCCATTCCCCGCCGTCGGCCGGGAAGCCTGAATATGACAAATTTGATGTCGGGAGACGTTTGATGCGAATTGCCCTGCTTGAGGACGAACATGAACAGGCTCAGCACATTCAGTCTGTGTTGTCCGAGCGCGGGCACCACTGCGACAGTTTTCCGTCAGGCCAGGCATTTCTGAGCGCGGTCCTTCACCGCAGCTATGATCTGCTGGTGATGGATTGGCAAATACCCGACATGACCGGGATTGAGGTTCTGGAAAGCGTACGTGCGCAGTTGAACTGGCAGATTCCGGTGGTGTTTCTCACCCAGCGCGACAGCGAGACGGACATCGTACGTGCGCTGGATGCTGGTGCTGACGACTACCTCGCCAAACCCGCTCGCGAGGCAGAACTGGTGGCGCGCATCAATGCATTGGCACGTCGCACCAGCCCCGATACCGAAAAAGAATCGTTGCAGTACGGCCCTTTCGAGATCAATACCCAGCTTCGGACCATTGCGCTTCACGGCAACGTGCTGACGCTGACCGACAAGGATTTTGACCTGACCCTGTTCCTGTTCCAGAACCAGGGCCGGCTACTGACCCGCGAGATGCTGCTTGAGCGGGTATGGGGACTGGCGAAAGACATCAATACCCGTACCGTGGACACGCACATGAGCCGGCTTCGCCGCAGACTGGGCCTTAATCCCGAAAACGGCTTCCGCATCAAGACCATTTACCAGCGCGGCTATCGTCTTGAGGCCATGAAAGCCTCTGGCCCGGATGAGAACGTACCGGTCATGGAACAAGCCTGACATGAGTCAATGCGTCACCCTGCGAACGTTCACCGGTTTGCTGCTCCTAATCAGCTCCCTGGCGGCGTTGCCAGTACAGGCGGAACTTTCGGTCACCCGGGGCTCCCAGGCGGCCACTGCTACCCCTGAATCCAATGCGACGCCGGAGTGGATCTATACGGTACGACCCGGTGAACATTTTGCGGAGATCGCTGACGCATTGTTGTCCAAGGATATTCCCGCCATTCGCCTGCTACAGCATAACGGCATCGATAACCCCGCCAAGGTGGGCAGTGGAGACAACCTGAGAATTCCCCTTGCCTGGCTTCAGCGCCAACCCAACCCTGCGCGGGTCAACTCGGTGACCGGGTCGGTGCAACTGATTTCCGGTAGTGACGGCACCAAACGCCCCCTGACCAGCGATTCCCTGATTCGGGTGGGTGATGAAATCCGGTCACAGGCTGGCACGGCAACCATCGAACTTGCTGACGGCTCTGTAGTGCGGATATCACCGCATTCCCGCCTCGCCTTCAATCGCCTGACGCAGTATGGGAAGTCCGGCATGGTGGACACCCGCCTGCGCCTCAATCAGGGCGAAATTGAAACCCAGGTGAAACCCGTGATCGAGGGCGGTTCACGTTTTGAGATCGAAACGCCCTCCGCGGTGGCGGCAGTCAGGGGCACCATGTTTACCCTCAGGACTGCGCCCGGCATGACCGATCTACGGGTTACCGAGGGCGAGGTATCGTTTGGCCCGCCGGGGCAAACACGCCGGATTCCAGCTGGTTATAGCGCCAGCGTTTCAACCGCAGGTGTGGGCAGAATGAGCATCCGTCGCCTGCCCCCAGCCCCGGAGATTAACCCCCTGCCGCAGCAGTTGAAGCAACTTCCTGCACAGTTGAGCTGGACGCCCAACGGAGCCAACAGCCATCGCGTGGATATCTTTGATGCCGAGTCCGGCCGCTGGATTAACAGCAGCGAAGTCAGCGACAATGATTTCGATATTAACCTGCTGGACAATGGCCGCTACGAGATTCACCTTGCCGCCATCGACAATCGTGGCATGGCAGGCATGCCCGGCGTCATGTCTTTCGAAGTCGACCTACAGGCCCGGACTGCCGCACTGGAACAACCGGAACCAGGCGCGACCGTTAACGACGACATGCCCGAGTTCCGATGGCAATTGCGCGGCGAAAACGAAGTCGCCCGGGTGGAAATTGCGGAGGACAAAGACTTTGGAAACACGATTGCCACCAGCGAGTGGGCGCCTGATGAAAGCGCACTGCCTTCTCGACCACTGACACCGGGACAATACTACTGGCGGGTGGTCACCGAGGCCGGCGGCAATTCTGTGGCCACGAGTGAGGCACGCTCGCTGGTCGTGAACGGGACCCTGCCACCGGTTCGCATCATCAGTGTCAACTACGTCGATAGCCAGGTAAGGGTATTCTGGCAGAGGGTGGATACTGCAACCGATTATCGCCTGCAGCTGTCTGAAGAACCGGGATTTAACAACATCATCAAAGAGGCTACGCTGTCGGATACCACTGCGGCCTTGCGCCTCATTCCCGGAAGACGGTATTTTGTTCGCCTGAAAGCCCTCTCTGACGGTCCGCTCGAAAGCCGGTGGGGACCAGGGAGGGAATTGTTTCTGGAATAACCCACAATTTCCTGATACCCGACAGCAGGCCCCATGACCCGGAACTGGTTTCCCATTAAAACAACACCTTGGACGCTGGGCCTGCCACTACTGACATTTTTGCTACTGTTCCAGACGACCTCTGCTCCGGAGCGCCTGGACTTCTGGCTTTACGACACCCTTATCACCGCAACACCCGCAGAACCGGCCGATGACGTCGTTGTTATCGCCATTGACGAACTGAGCATGGATCGCCTGGGGCGCTGGCCCTGGCCACGGACAACCCATGCACAGCTCATTGAGAAACTCCATCAGGCCGGCGCCAAAACGATTGTCTTCGACATCCTGTTCCCCGAACCATCGCCGGCAGACCAAGCAATGGCCAACGCCATGCAGAAACACGGCAACGTCATCCTGCCGCTTCATCTGTCACCGCCCTCCCGGCACTACCTGATCAGCGAACAACTTCCCGCCCCTGCGTTGGCGTCCGCAGCTGCAACGCTTGGGCACGCCCACGTGGAGCTTGACGAAGACGGCTTGGCGCGAGGACTTTATCTGTTCAATGGCCTGGGCGATCAGCTATGGCCCAGCCTGGCACTGGCGGCCTCTGATACACCGTCACCGGGCCCGGAAATATCCAGTGTGCCGCCCTACACAAACGTCAGACAGCACTACCGCGCCATTCCAATGGCTGGTGGTGCCGGGACGCTGCCTTCCCACTCCTATACCAAGGTGCTTGATGGGCAATTCCCAAAGGATGCTTTCAAAGGGCAAACCGTGTTTGTGGGTGCAACCGCACCGGGTTTTGGCGACATCCTGCCCACCCCGTTTTCGGGCCTCAATCAGCCCATGTCCGGCGTTGAGTTCCACGCCAACAGTTATTCCGCATTGGTGAAAGACGAACTGATATCACGGGTATCGAAGCCTATTGCGATTGGTCTCGCCGTTTTTATCATCGCTCTATTGTCGTTCACCCTACCCCGCATGCGACCGGCACGTAGCATTTTGCTCTGTTTGACGAGCCTCGGCTTATTGGCTCTCCTGCATGCGCTACTGTTGGTCGGAGCCAAGCTCTGGCTACCGATCTCCCACGCCATCGTAATTCCCCTGCTGGCGCTGCCCGTATCCAGCGCACTACGGCTGGCCATGACCAACAGCTTCCTCAACCGGCAGCTTGACGAGCTTGCCCGCGGGCCCACCATGACCCTCGAAGAGCCGTCACTGAGGCACCCACCGCAACTGCTCAGCCATTTCCAGGCCCTGCTTCAACCAGAGGGCTGGCTGTTAGCTGAAGGTGATGACGTGATGACGTCTTCTGGTCTGGCCGCCGATGATATCCCGCCACTGGACACCCCGGGCCAATGGCATCACATTGATGGCCAAAGCTGGGTCAGCCTGATACGCAATGGCGTTACCTACAAAATCGGGCTCAAGCTGCCCAACGACCTGAGCCGGGAGGCCATCCAGCGCTACCTCCGCCGTTTGCCGCTGTCCAGCACCCAGGAGCCGGTGCGTAAAACGGGGCCAAGGGAAAACATCTCCGCTCGAATCGAGCGAGTACGCGTGGCGACCGAGCGCATGAGTCAGATGCAGAGGTTTATCAGGCGCAGCTTCGAACGCATGCCGGACGGCATTATCGTAACCGACGAGTTAGGCGTTATCCGCTTTGCCAACGGCCACATTGAAGAATGGTTTCGTGAACCCATGCCAAGCCTTAGCGGCCTGCCCCTGGCCAGACTTCTGGAGGGACATGACCCACGGGACAATCCGCCCTGGCATGAAACCGTCTCGGAAACCCTCACGCTGGCTCAGAGCCGCACAGTGGACCTACGGATTCGCGATATGGATTTCCTGATTCACTTCGCGCCGTTTTCACTGCCTGACAGCGATCAGAACGGCATTATCGCCAACATATCGGATATCTCGGAACTCAGGGAACAACAGCGCCAGCACCGGGAGGCCATCGACTTCATTTCTCACGATGTTCGCTCGCCCCTGGTTTCACAACTTGCACTGATCGAACAGCTCAAGCGGAATCGTGGCCATATCGAGCCGGAACAGCTCGACCAATTGGGTCGGCTAGCGAAGCGCAGTTATCATCTTGCTGAAGAATTCGTGCAGCTTGCCAGGGCCGAACAGTTAACCGAAACCCGCTTTTACGAGTGCGAGTTTTTAGCCATTGTTGAGAACGCCCGCGACAGCGTCAGCGAGCAGGCTGCCGAGAAAGGCATTCAGCTGTTACTTCAGGGAACAGAGGATTTATGGCTGAAAGGAAATGCGGAACTGCTTGAACGTGCCGTGATCAACCTTCTGACCAATGCCGTGCAATACAGCCCATCCGGATCGATCGTCAACATTCAGGTTTTTCAGGCCGGCCACCAGGCGTGCCTGACTGTAAGCGACGAGGGGGAAGGCATTGCTCCGGAAGAAATTCCCTATCTGTTTGATCGCTATCAGCGCCAGAAAAGCAGCGAGCTGTCTGGCAATCATGGCACCGGGCTCGGGCTGTCGTTCGTGAACGTTGTGGTCGAAAAGCATCGCGGTGAAATAACCCTTCGCTCCCGACCCGGGGAAGGGTCGGCCTTTACCCTCAAACTGCCGATTGCGCATCCATTGGGGTAACAGCAAGGCCGAGCATACACTTCATGTCAGAGATCCGTTGTCTGAACTAGATGGTTTTGCTGACCGGCGCCGATGGCGCGCTCATCAGGCCATCAACATCTTCCACCTGAATCGTGAAGTACCAGGTGCCCGCCGACAAGTTCTCAACGTCATAGCTCATCGTTTCCAAGCCTCCGACATTGTCGACTTGAACTTGTTTGTCGAGGTTATTCCTATCCGTTCCGTACCTGATAACGTAGCGCTCCAAATCGTACGGACTTAGATCATCGCCGTTTTCACGATCGGTGGGCGCATTCCAGCTGAGCGACGCCGAGCGGTCAACCACTCCCTCGCCACCACCGCTCGGTGGTGGATTGCCCTCGGAACCACCTGAGCCAACCCCCGTGCTATCACCTGTACCTGCAGTGCTCTCTGAGCTACCAGAAGAACCGCCCCCACAGCCTGTGAGGACCAATCCTAAAAACAACGCGGCAATCCATGCCTGTGACACTTTGATGACGCGTTTCATATGTATTTCACACC
This sequence comes from Marinobacter sp. UBA3604, assembly GCF_002375325.1. Taxonomy (NCBI): domain Bacteria; kingdom Pseudomonadati; phylum Pseudomonadota; class Gammaproteobacteria; order Pseudomonadales; family Marinobacteraceae; genus Marinobacter; species Marinobacter sp. UBA3604. The sequence goes on along the minus strand of NZ_DFMB01000058.1, from coordinate 306 downwards.
AATAAATTGCCGAATTTGTTAAATTGTATAAAACGTGGGCAAGTATCGATGTGAATGGTGTCATTTCCCAAGTTACGATTTTGTCAATTTTTCGACAGATAACCGTAATGAAGCAACTGAGGATACTGATTAACCGGGCAATTTTTTGCCCGAAAGGCGATAAATGGCGGTTATTTTTGGTACGAAAGTATTAGATTTAAGGAAAGCCGACTGGATAGGAGTTGCAAAAGGGTCGAAAAATATGCAGGGCGGAACTAAATCCTGAAGTAGACCGAACAGGCACAAAAAAAGGTTCATCGCGGGTTA
>NZ_DFMB01000024.1:16120-16515 GCF_002375325.1 Marinobacter sp. UBA3604 | reverse complement strand
TCGACCTGGGGCCGCCAGGTGCGGTCCGCGGGGATGGCGTTGAAGGCGTTGTGGTAGGTGGTGGCGCCGTTGTTGCCATCCTCTTCCAGGGCCTGGGGTTGTTCTCCGGTGTGGGTGATGCTGGTGAACAGCCATTCCCGGTTCAGGCGTGGGTTGTCGTGGTCGGTGAGTTCGACTTTGGCACCCACGGTGAAGTCGGGGCGGTTGCTCTGGCCATCGGCGATGGCGGCGTCGTTCCTGAGGGCATCGAGACGGCTTTCGGTAAAGGGCTGGCCACTGGCGTCCTGCTTGAAGCGGCCGGGGTAGTCGTAGTGCTGGTAGTCTTCCCGCTGGCCGTCCAGTTTGTCGCCCTGGTGTTCGTGCATCAGTGCGTAGGCGGGGTTCTTGAAGGTGTA
>NZ_DFMB01000024.1:0-15853 GCF_002375325.1 Marinobacter sp. UBA3604 | reverse complement strand
TCGACAAAGGCCAGGTCGCTTTCCCGGTGCTGGACGCAGTATTCCCGTTCTTCGGGGGTGCGCTTGAGATCAAACACAGTATCGATAAGGCCCCGCTCTTCCAGCAAGGTGCGCACGATGGCGTCGGTGGCCTGGGTCTGGAAGATGCGGCTGTTGTGCATCAGGTGGAGGCGCCACAGGGGTGGCTGGACGATGACGTCGTAACGGGTGCGGCGATGGCCGGAGTCGCCCCGGACGAATTCGTTGATCACGCCGGTAAAGCGCCGCAGCGGAACGCCGTCCTGCCACATCACCAGTTCCACGGGCTGTTCCAGCACGTCTTCGGGGGCGATGTCGGGCGAGGTACTGGCCAGTTCCAGCTTGCAATGGCAGAGCCTGGAAAGGTACTCGGTCAGCTCGAAACGGGCGACCACGAACAGGTCTTTGGGGAGTTGGCCAAGGGTGGCCGTGAACTGCAGTCCGGTTGCCTGGGGCATGTCTTCGGTCCCTGAAGATGTCTGAAATTGGCGTCGTTCAACAAACAGCTCGTCCTGAGCTTGGGTGATTATAACGATCAGGCAGGAGAATGTAACCCCGGTTTCGCAAAGCCGGGATGTTGACCTCAAAACGAATCTGCTGCACCCTAATCTGGTTTCATTATGCAACCGGAGATGATTTGTGACCAACCATACCAATCGAGCGGTGATTCTCAAGCAGCGCCCGCAGGGCGAAATTCAGGAGGGTGACCTGGCCCTTGAAGAGCGGCCAGTCCGCGAACTGAAAGAAGGTGAGGTCCTGGCCAAAGTGCTATGGCTGTCGCTGGACCCTTACATGCGCCCCCGCATGAACGATGCCAAGGGCTACATGGATCCTATTGGCCTTGACGAGGTCGTCGTTGGCGAAAGCGTCGCACGGATCGTCGAGTCCCGGTCAGACAACCTCAAAGTGGGTGACCTGGTGACCTGTTACTCGGGCTGGCAGGAGTATGTAGTGTTCCCTGCCAATGCGGAGATGGTCTACAAGATTGAACCGAAGGACAACGTGCCCCTGCAGGCCTACCTTGGCGTTGCCGGGATGCCCGGACGCACCGGTTATTGCGGCCTGATGTACGTGGGCAAGCCGACATCCGGCGAGACCGTTGTGGTGTCCGCCGCGTCTGGCCCGGTGGGCACGGTGGTTGGGCAAACCGCCAAGAAAGAAGGTTGCCGTACTGTCGGCGTGGCCGGAGGCCCGGAGAAATGCCGGTATGTGGTGGAAGAGTTGGGTTTTGATGCCTGCGTGGATTATAAGGCCGGCAACCTCGAAGCCGATCTCAAGGCCGCCTGCCCCGACGGCATCGACATCTACTTCGAAAACGTGGGCGGTGCCGTAACCCGTGCCGTGGCGCCGTTACTCAACCCTGGCGCTCGGGTACCTATCTGCGGCTTCGTGTCCGCTTACAATGCCGAGGACATGGGGTCCGTGGAAACACCTTTCCACGTACTCAAGGCGCTGGACCCGGTGCCGGAGCACCGTTTCTTCCTGGTCACAGAGTGGCAAGACAAACATCAGGAAATCACCAATATCCTGGCGGACCGTGTGGCTTCTGGCGAACTCAAATACCGCGAGACCATCGCGGAAGGCCTGGAAAACGCACCGGAAGCCTTCAAGGGTATGCTGAAAGGGAAAAACTTCGGCAAGCAGTTGGTACACATCGCCGATTGATCCGGAAAACCTCCAGGGAAGGAGGTTTACCCGGCAACCTGCAACAAGACTTTCCCGATGTTTCGATTCTCCGCCACATAGGCCATGGCTTCCCCGGCCTTCTCGATAGGCCAGGCACTATCAATCACCGGATCAATCTGCCGGGCACTGAGCAGTGGCCAGACATGCTTATACAGGGCACTCATGACGTCACCCTTGTCCGCCACGGGCCGGGACCGAAGGGTTGAGCCGATCAGGCGATGGCGTTTCATCAACATCAACCCCAGATCGACTTCCGCCATACGACCGCCCATCAGGCCAATGAGTATGATGCGGCCATCCATATTCAATACTTTCTGGTCTTCGGCGATGTAGTTTCCGCCAACGGGGTCCAGCACCATGTCCACCCCGCCCCAGGATTTGATGGCATCGACGAACGAACCGTCCTTGCGATTCCAGACACCGCTGGCGCCCAGCCTTCTGCAGATCTCGAGTTTGTCGTTGTCGCCGGCCGTGGCAAACACCGGATTGCCGAGAGCCGTTGCCAATTGAATCACGGCCGTACCAAGGCCACTGGCCGCTGCGTGGACCAGCACTTTCTCACCAGGCTTGAGTGCAGCTTCGTGATAGAGATTCAGCCAGGCGGTCGCAAACACTTCAGGAATGGCCGCTGCCTCTTTCAGGCTGTAACCCTTTGGAACGGGCAACACCTGAACCGCAGGCACCACCACATGGGTGGCATAACCACCGCCCGTAAGCAGTGCGCAGACTTCATCACCGGGTTTGAGGTTATGAACACCCTCTCCCACCCTGGAAATAGTCCCGCTGACTTCGAGGCCCAGGATGTCCGACGCCCCGGGCGGTGGCGGATACACACCGGCTTTCTGCATCAGATCCGCACGGTTGATGGCGGTCCACGCAATATCAATAGCCACATGATTTTCGGGCACCTCGGAAGGCGCTTCATACGCTTCCCAGCTCAGTGTGTCGCCACTGACTTTGATGGCTCTCATCATCTGCGCTTACTCCGTGTTTTGGGTCAGGCTCAGGATACCGTCTGCTGGCCCAGGGTTGCACTGATCACTTTGTAATATTTCATTTGCAGTTCACTGAGCCGCCAATCTCCGGGTCTACAAATCTCCGGTGGTTGATGTATTAAGCGGCTTAGTAGACCGGCTGCGGCGTCAGCCTCCGCCGCTGGATTATCCGCGTGACTGGCATAGCGTTGCGCCGCTGGTACATATTCCGGGTAGGCCAGCCGGTCCGGCGCCAATGCCAGGCAGCCAGATGCCATCGCCTCCAATACCGACAGCCCCTGGAAATCATGAAGAGCGGTGGAGATAGCCACATCGACTTCGCCCAGCAACCGGTCGTAATCCGCCCTGCTCTGCAGGTATCCCCAGTTCACTATGCGCTCCCGGTGTCGCTCACGTATACCACCGAATGCCTCGGGCTCCTTGCGAAACTGCTCCCCTACCACACTCAACCGGAAGTCCTGGCCGGCGCCGGCAAGCGAATCCAGCAACAGAGACAGCCGGTCTGGCGCCTTGTCGTATTCCCAGCGGTGATTCCATAGGAGGTGGGGGCACTGTGCGTTGATCGGTTTCTCTCTTTCAACAAACAGGCGGTCTTCGATCGGCACGGGAACGACCTGGGATTTCCTGCCGATACCCTCCAGCAGGCCATCGGGCAGCCCGTCCGGCATCATTTCCAGGAAGTGGCGGGCACCACCCAGAAAGCTGTCCCGGTTCCACGCGCTGTTGAATAGCACTTTATCCGCAGCAACGGCGCTGTAGAGATTGACGATTTTGGGCTCGGCACTGGAATGCTGCCGGCCGGAATCCGGATAGGCGAACTGGTTCTCATGCATGTAGAGAATCGTGGGCGTACCCGCCAGATGAGGATGGAACCCCTTCAGGGACGCCAGATCCACCATGGAGGTCACCACCAGGAGATCATAGTGGGCCTTTAGCGCCGGCTCCTGCAGCCAGGTCAGTGCATTGCCGCGAATCCGCCAGCGGAAAAAGCGGGGCGGGAGCGCCAGCACCTCCCAATCGAAATCAGGCTGGCTGGCCACCAGTTGTTCACGCCAGCGTTGATGGCTGCCGGCGTCGTAGGCGGACAATAGTAAAATGCGGGGCTGAGCTGTCGATGGCATCCGCGCATTCTGCCATCATTCCCGGTTCGACAACCACACACTTTGATAGGGCTTGAGGGTCAGGCTGCCAGACAGATCGTCAATCTTCAGGCCGGAGATCAGGTCCTGCCACTGGTCGGTTCCTATCAGGTTAATGTCGCCAAGGGACACCTGCTGGACCTCATCGGTGATGTTGTGAATGCAGAAGATCGACTGGTCACGGCGCATGCTCTGGCGCCAGAAGCCGAACAGCTGCAAACCGAGATGGAGGGTGAACTGGGTAGCGTTGGGGTGGAAGGCGGGCTGCTTTCGGCGAATGGCAATCAGGCGCTTGAGCTCGGTGAACACGTTGTGATGATGGCTCAGCGGGTCCGCCAGCTCTGCTTCCAAAGTGTCCAGATTCCACTGCCCTCGGTTGATGGAACGCAGACGACCGGTGTTCTCAACCCGCTCATGGTCGTTCTCAGTGCCCAGCAGGCTGTGGATGTAGAACGCAGGAATCCCTTCCAGGGCCAGCATAACGGTGTGAGCGCAGATAAAGCGGTGCAACTGCCAATGGTCAGAGCCTCTCTCCGCTGTTCCCTTTAAGGCATCAAACAACGCCACGTTCATTTCATAGGGCTGATCCTTGCCATCTGGCGTACGCCGATAGGAGACTTTACCGCCGAAGGATTCCATGGTGTTGATCAGTCGCAGCTTCTCTTCTTCCGTCAACAGGCCGTCTGTTGGGCGCAGGCCCACGCCATCATGGGAGGCAATGAAGTTGAGATAGGTGGTACCCATCTGCGCCGGCGGCATGCTCATCAGCCAGGTTTTCAGGTGGCGGCAGTTGCCGGTGACCAGAGTGTTGATCAGCAGCGGCGGCAACGAAAAGTTGTAGATCACCTGGGCTTCGTTGGCGTTGCCGAAGTACGTCAGATTCTCGCGGTTGGGAACGTTGGTTTCCGTAATGACAACGCTCTCGGGGGTGTGGTGTTCAATCAACAGGCGCAGAATCTTGATCAGTTCGTGGGTTTGCTGCAGGTGGATGGACGGCGTACCAACCTCTTTCCATAGAAAAGCCACCGCGTCGAGCCGGAAAATGGTCACGCCCCGCTCGAGATAGTAGCGGATGATGCCCACAAATTCGTTCAGCACCTGGGGGTTTGCAAAATTCAGGTCCACCTGGTCTTCACTGAAGGTGCACCAGACGTAACGCTCGCCATCCTCTGTCTGTACGGCGTTAAGCAACGGGGATGTGCGGGGCCGGACCACAGCGCTCAGGTCGTCTGTTGGCCTGGCCTCGAAGAAGTAATCCTTGCCAGGATCGACCCGTTTCCGGAAATTCTCGAACCAGCGGCTGCGGGCCGACATGTGGTTGATCACCAGGTCCGCCATCAGTTTGTAGTCGTCAGCTATTCGCTCGATGTCTGTCCAGTCGCCATGGGATTCATTGACCGCCAGATAATCCATAACGGAAAAACCGTCGTCCGAGCTGTAGGGGAAAAACGGCAGGATATGCACGGCGGACATGGTGTCATTCAGGCAGTCGTCGAGAAACCGGTTCAGGGTCTGAAGTGGCTTCTCACCCTTGCGCTGGACGGTGTCCGCGTAGGTAATCAACATGACATCAGATTCGTCCCAGTTATTCTGGTGGGCCGGGGGCGCCGACGTATCCCACGCCAGCCCCATGGTTTCGAGCAGTTGATCCGCGAGGACGCCCGTATCCGCTTCCGGGTAAACCACATCCAGCATCGTGGCGAGCTTGTGATGCAGGGTATTGCTCATGCTACCGATACTCCTCGTTGTCCAGCTCTACGGCCTCGAGAAGCTGTTGCTTGATATCCGGAATGGCACTGGTGACGCGATTCCAGCTCGGAATAAACGGTGTGTCCATGGGGTTGTCCAGAAAGTAGGCCCCTGCCCGCATGACATTCTGGGCAAACAACTCCACCGCTTTCTCTTCCTTATGCCGGTCAAAGCTCAATCCGTTGATCACCGCATCGCTCTGGTAGGTTTCAACAAAGTCCAGGGCAATGCGGAAGTAGGCCGCCTTGATGGTGCGGAACTTTTCGTTGGAGAAGATTTCGCCATTGGTGGCCAGCTTGCGGAACAGGGCCTTGCTGATGTCGGTGCTCATTTTGGACAGGCCGCGGCTGGCGTCCTCCGGCGATAATTCCTGATGCTTATGATCGTAGGTATCCGCGATGTCCACCTGGCAAAGGCGGTTGGTGGCATAGTTGCGCTTCATCTCCGAGAGCACGCCCACTTCCAGCCCCCAGTCGCTGGGTATGCGCAAGTCGTTAATGACGTCGGTCCGGAACGAGAATTCCCCCGCCAGCGGATACCGGTAGCTGTCGAGATAGTCCAGGAAGTCGCTAGGGCCGCACACTTTCTTCAGCGCACGAATCAGGGGTGTGACCAGCAACCGACTAACACGGCCGTTCATTGCGCCATCCGCTACCCGGGCGTAGTAGCCTTTGCAGAACATGTAATTGAAACCGGGATTGGCCACCGGGTAGATCAGCCTTGCCACCAGGTCACGGGAATAGGTCAGGATGTCGCAGTCGTGGAGGGCAACCGATTTGCTCTTGCCGGAGGCAAGCACGTAACCAAAGCAATACCAGACGTTCCTCCCCTTACCCATTTCTGTGGGTGCCAGGTTCTGCTCGCGCAGTTGCAAATCCAGCGCTTTCAGCCGTGGGCCGTCGTTCCAGAGCACACGCACATGCTGGGGCAGTTCGGAGAAATACGCCAGGGCGTGCCGATATTCCTCCTCGTTGGCGCGATCAAGGCCGATGACGATCTGCTCGAGGTACGGCACTTTGGCGAGTTCTTTCACAATGTTCTTAAGGGCCGGGCCTTCAAGCTCTGAGTACAGGGATGGCAGCACCAGCGACATCGGTCGCTCTTTGCGGAACCCCATAAGTTCCCGCTCCAGCTCTTCCACCGGCCGTCGGCACAGGTTATGAAGGGTTGTGATGATGCCGTTCTGGTAAAAGTCGCCCATGGCGGCTCTCCTGTGGTTAGTACCCGGTTTCAGTAACCGTACTCAATCAGAAGATTCAGCACGCATTCGTTCCACCCCGCCGGACCGGCCTTAATGGACCGTATTGCCCGGCTCTGGGATGGCAGGGATACGCTCTCTGAGTGGACGCCCCGAACGATAACCGCGATATCGGCTTCCTCCAGCATGTGTTGGTCGTTGGGACTGTCGCCCAGTGCAATGGCAATCAGCCGGTCCTGCTCAAAGTGTTCCCTGTACTTACCCAGCAAAAAACGGACCCCATCGGCTTTATCAAAAGTGCCCATGGCATGGAGAAAGCGCCCGCCTTGCACCAGGCGGCAGTCGTGTTCATCCAATTTCTCACGAAATCTGGCCAGCGAATCCTCGTCTCCTTCCCACAGCAGTGGCTCTGTGCCGGCGCGGTCTTTCGCCAGTTCGGCTTCGGATTCAGAGAGGTTGGCGTGCCCGGCCAGCTCCGCCGGGCTCATATCCGCAAAACTGCGGAACTGAAAACCCTCAGCCCGACATTCCTTCAGCAGGGTTAACACCTCATCCCGGGATGCCCCAAAACTCTGCACTTGCTCAGGGCCCGGTCCAAAACAGTTCGCGGGGACAATAACGGCAGCGCCATTTTCAACAATGAAAGGCGCCGTGTTTCCCAGTTGCTCCCGCACGGCCTGTATCTCTCCTGCGGTTTTACTGGAATTGAGCACCACCGGGATGTCCGCCGCCGCCAGCCGCTCAAGCGCTGGCTTCGCGGGCGACCAGTCGTAACTGTCGTGGTCCAGAAGTGTGCCGTCCAGGTCGGAAAACAGGAGCAGTCTGGGTTTGGCCATGGCAATGTCCTCTATTGGCGCTGACGGATCAGCGGTTCACCGAAACTGTGGTCTTCACCGACATTGATCACGCAATCGGCGCGAGTGGGCATTTCTTGCAGGCTGGCGCGGGTGATCCGTTCGTAGTGCATGATGAATCGGGCAATTTCCTCATTGCTCATGATGCGTAACTCATTCCCGGCCTTTTGATCAGGCGCGCCCTCTTTTGGTGCAGCCGGAGAACGATCCCTTAACTTCTGCTCCTGCAGGGTGCGCCATGTCAGCACGCACTCCATGGAGGGAGCACGCAGCATGATCAGGCTGTCGAGCTGGCTGAAAAACCGGCCATACTCCCCTTTCAGGCAGCTATTGACGTTTCGACGCCACAGGCCTTCAGGGTCCTCGGACCGCTCCAGTTCGTTGGCTGGCTCCATCAATTCCTCTTCGCCACCCGCTGGAACGGCTCCCACGCACCAGCCCTCCACCAGGATGATGTCGGCCCTGCCCTTGAAAACAGGCCACTGTGCTTTCGGGTAACGGTCATCCCGGGACTTATCAAACGCTGGAATGGCGGTTTCCGTGTCCCGGTGGGCGGCTTTCAGTTGGTCAACAACGTGCTGTCCCAATGCCAGGTCGTGGGTGCCGGGAACGCCCCGGGTAATGAACAGCGGGTGGATTTCGTTTGCTCGCTGCTCCCGCTCTGCACGGGTGAGATAGAGGTCGTCGAGGGAAAAACTGGCCGTGGGGATTCGATAATGATTGGTCAGCAGTTCCCGGAGAAACAGGGTCAGCGTGGATTTTCCAGTACCCTGGGCGCCGTGGATGCCAATGACGATGGGCTCGTTTCGGGCCTGTTTGAGGCTGTGCAGGTGCTGGGCCAGGGGTAGGATGGTCTTTTTGACGGTGTCGGCGTAGGAATCGGGAAGGGATTCCTGCTTGATCAATGTACGGATGGTATTGGTCAATTCGGGTGAGGACACGGTTGACGGCTTCCCTGTTGGTTTGTTTTGAGTTTTGCAGGTTTTGTACCAATTGGAGTATAGGCGGTGGTTATTTGGTTTGTGGGAGATTGGAGTTATCTGGGACACTGACGCTATGAGCAGCAACCCGTTTAAAGTCGAACATCGTTATCTTGAGCTTCCGGACAGTTTTTACACCCGGGTGCCGCCCACGCCGTTGAAGGATGCCCGGATGGTGTGTTTTAACCACGACCTGGCCGGGGAGATGGGTTTTCACACGCAGAACCCCGAGGACTGGACCGGCATTGGTGCCGGGACGGAATTGCTGGAAGGAATGGACCCGGTGGCGATGAAATACACCGGGCACCAGTTCGGAATGTATAACCCGGACCTGGGCGACGGCCGTGGGCTACTGTTATGGGAGACGGTGGGCCCTGATGGGCGACGCTGGGACTGGCACCTGAAGGGGGCTGGGACAACGCCCTATTCCCGGTTCGGGGACGGCAAGGCCGTTCTGCGCTCCACGATCCGCGAGTACCTGTGCAGCGAGGCGATGGCAGCGCTGGGAATTCCCACCACTCGGGCATTGTTCATGGTGAGCGCGAAAGACCCGGTGCGGCGTGAGTCGATTGAGACGGCGGCGGCGTTGGTGCGAGTGGCCCAGACGCACATCCGATTCGGGCATTTTGAGTTCGCAGCGCATCATGAGGGCAAACAGGCCCTGAAAACGCTGATTGAGCATGTGATTGCGCTGCACTTCCCTCACCTGATCGACCTCCCGGAGGACGAACGCTATCAACGCTGGTATGTCGAGGTGGTCGAGCGCACGGCGCGGATGATTGCCGACTGGCAGGCCGTGGGGTTCTGCCATGGGGTGATGAACAGCGACAATATGTCGATTATCGGGGACACCTTTGACTACGGCCCCTATGCCTTCCTGGACGATTTCGACGCCGGTTACATCTGCAATCATACCGACCAGGGCGGACGCTACGCGTACAATCGCCAACCCAATGTCGGGTTTGTGAACTGCCAGTATCTTGCGAACGCGCTGCTTCCGATCATGAACGAGGACGACGTAAGACGGGGGCTGCGGCGTTACGAGCTTGCCTACAACGAACGCTTCCTGCAAAACATGCGGGATAAGCTGGGGCTGGCCCAGGAAGACGAATCCGACCTCAGCCTGATAATGGACACCTTCAGCATGCTGCACGAGCACCATGTGGACTACACGCTGTTTTTCCGGGGGCTATCCAACCTCACATCGAAAGGCTCTTCGCCGATCCGCGACCTGTTTGTGGACCGCAGTGTGGCGGATGAATGGCTCGAGCGGTATGAACAACGCCTGCAATCCGAAATCCGCGCCCATGACGAGCGGGAATACCAGATGCGGAAGGTGAACCCTAAGTACATTCTAAGGAACTATCTTGCGCAACAGGTGATCCTGGAAGCCCAGAACGGCGACTACGAGCCTATGAAGGAGTTGCTGAAGGTATTGAAGAAGCCGTTCGATGAACAGCCGGAATTCGAACAATACTCAGCGCCTCCCCCGGACTGGGGGAAGCATCTGAGTATCAGTTGTTCTTCCTGAGTTCTCGTAAGGATCACACCGCCTTGGCGGTGATGATCTTCTCATGCCATTCGGCAGGGCCTGTCTGGTGAACAGAGGAGCCCTTGGAATCCACCGCGACCGTAACGGGCATGTCTTCCACCTCAAACTCGTAGATGGCTTCCATGCCCAGCTCTTCGAAGGCAACCACTTCCGCGTGTTTGATGGCCTTGGATACCAGGTACGCAGAACCACCAACCGCCATCAGGTAGACAGCACCGAACTCGCGGATGGCATCAATGGCCACCTGGCCGCGCTCGGCCTTGCCGATCATGCCGGTAAGGCCGGTTTTCTCCAGCATGGTACGGGTGAACTTGTCCATGCGGGTGGCGGTAGTGGGGCCCGCAGGACCAACCACTTCCTCGCGCACCGGGTCGACCGGGCCGACGTAATAGATGAAGCGGCCCTTCAGATCCACCGGCAGCTCTTCACCGCGCTCGATCATGTCCACCATCTTCTTGTGGGCAGCATCGCGGCCAGTCAGCATCTTGCCGGAGAGCAGCACGGTTTCGCCCGTTTTCCAGTCTTTCACGTCTTCCGGTGTGACCGTATCCAGGTTCACGCGGCGAACGCTGTCGCCCACTTCCCAGGTAATTTCCGGCCAGTCGTCCAGGCTCGGCGGGGTTTGCAGTGAAGGGCCAGAGCCGTCCAGTACAAAATGTGCATGGCGGGTGGCCGCGCAGTTGGGAATGATCGCCACCGGCTTGTTGGCAGCATGGGTCGGGTAGTCTTTGACCTTCACATCCAGAACCGTGGTCAGGCCGCCGAGCCCCTGGGCACCAATACCCAGCTCATTCACCTTGTCAAACAGTTCCAGACGCAGCTCCTCGGAACGGTTGGAGGCGCCACGGGCCTGCAGGTCATGGATATCAATCGGGTCCAGCAGCGACTCCTTGGCCAGCTCCATTGCTTTTTCAGCAGTGCCGCCTACGCCAATACCCAACATGCCCGGCGGACACCAGCCAGCGCCCATCTGCGGCACCATTTTCAGCACCCAGTCCACCACGGAATCCGATGGGTTCAGCATGGCGAATTTTGACTTGGCCTCGGAACCGCCGCCTTTCGCAGCCACATGCACATCCACGGTATTACCCGGCACAATCTTGTAGTGGATGATGGCAGGTGTGTTGTCCTTGGTATTGGTGCGCTTGCCGTCCGGATCGGCCAGGATAGAGGCACGCAGCACGTTGTCCGGGTGCATGTAAGCCCGGCGAACGCCCTCATTGATAATATCGTCCAGCGCCATGTCGGCATCCCATTGCACATCCATACCGACCGTCACAAACACCGTAACGATGCCAGTGTCCTGGCACAGTGGCCGCTTGCCCTGAGCGCACATGCGGGAGTTAATCAGAATCTGTGCCATGGCATCCTTGGCCGCCTGGGACTCTTCCTTCTTATAGGCCTCGTGTACAGCCTGAATAAAGTCTTTCGGATGGTAATAGGAGATGAACTGCAGCGCGTCCGCTACGCTCTCGATCAGGTCGTCCTGGCGGATTACGGTGGTCATAGGCGTCTCATCAGGTCTGGTTTGTCTAGTAGGGGTTTTAAACGTGTCTAATAAAGGAAGCGCGAAGTTTACCAGAAAATCCAATACCGAGGGACCAAACCCGGCGCGAAGGTTTTTAACGACAAACTTGCCTAAACGGCCACGAAAAAATGTAACATTGCTGGTATCTTCGATATAAAAACAGCAGGAGACATCGTGACCGACCTCGTCCTAACTGAAAAAAAGAACCATATCCTAACCGTCAGGATTAACCGCCTGGATCGCAAAAACGCCCTCACCCATGATATGTACACCGCCCTCGGTGATGAGATTGAACAGGCCCGCGACGACAGCGACATTCGCTGTATTCTGTACACCGGGAGCGATGAGTGCTTCACAGCCGGGAACGACTTGAGCGATTTTGCCGCGGGCCTGCCCGGCGAGTTTGAAGACACCCCTGTAGGCCGGTTCCTGTTCCTGATGGCCACCACCAACAAACCGATCGTAGCCTCAGTGAATGGCCCCGCCGTGGGCATCGGCACCACCATGCTGCTGCATTGCGATTTGGTGTTTGCCGGCAACAACACCCGCTTCCAGATGCCTTTTGCCAACCTAGGCCTGTGCCCGGAAGGCGGCTCCAGCCTATTGCTGCCATCCTGGCTCGGCCGGGTACGCGCTGCGGAGTTGTTGATGCTGGGCGGCGCATTTACAGCCGAAGATGCTCAGCGCCTGGGGCTGATCAACCAGGTGTGCGAACCGTCACAAACTGAAACCACGGCTCTGGAAGCCTGCGCACGGCTTGCAGCCCAGCCCCCGGCGGCCGTCCGTGCCACCCGTGAATTGCTGAACCGGGCCAGCGGCGATACGCTGAAAACCGCCATGCTGGCCGAAGGCAAACTCTTCGCAGAACGCCTGAAGTCACCGGAAAATGCCGAAGCCATCAAGGCCTTCACTGAAAAGCGGAAACCGGATTTCTCAAGCTTCAGCTAGGCTGGCTACCCCTACCCCGAAAGACTCGACAAAAGTCTCGGGGCCAACTATTTTTCAATGAAGCCGAACTCCGACCGTGCGGGTAGGCTCCCAATGATCAGAATCACACTTTAGAGCGATCAACTGTTGCTTTACTGCCGCTATAGTCAGAGTTACAGAAATCAGGCACAGAGCGCTGGCCAGAATTTCAGACAACAGCTAAGCAAACCAGGCCACTGACAACGGGTTTACCGGGCCAGACCGGCCCCGTCAGCTGCCGAACATAACGACACAACAACAGGAAAAGGTTCCACCCATGTTCAAGAAAACTCTAATAAGTCTTGCCGTGGCTTCTTCCGTTGGACTGACAGGCTGCTTTGACAGCGCTGGTTCCGGGTCCAGTAACGCGAATCCCGATTATAAGATCGAAGACACCACCATCGACAGAAGTCTGGTTCGTCCTATTTACGACCCAAACCCACTATCGGCAGACCCACAGTTCCCGATTAACTCGGACCTGATCCTGCTGCTTGGCGCTACTCAAAGCGCAAACTATGACTTCACTGGACTTTCAACCGGCGACACGCCCGCTGATGATGCCGTAAACCGGCTTTCCGGCTTCTCCACTTCCGGTGCTTTCAGCCTCAAGTTTGATGGTGAGCTGAACCCCGCATCGGTCATGGCGAACGCGACCGTTTTCCTGGTACCTCTTAAAGTTCCGCCAGCGGTTGCGTCTGCTCCGGAAGCATTGCCGAACACAAACCCAAGCGGCATTAACCCTGCGGATCCGTTTGAATCCGACCCAGAACTACAGGCCAGCTTCAGGGCCGATGTTGTAAGCCTGGACGGCGGCACCAACAACGCAATCCGCATCGTTCCCCTTGAGCCACTGGCGGAAGGCCAGAAATATCTGGTAATTGTCAGCGATGATGTCAGGGGTGCTAACGGCAAACCTATCGCTCGGGCAGTACAGGACGTTGCGTTGGCCGACGGCACGCTAGGCAACCCGGCACTGGGCAACGTGAAATCACTGCTCCAAAGCCTTGATGCCCTTGGCAACGGTTTCCTGACAGCAATGAGCACAGGATCCGAGTCCGCGCTGTCATACTCGTTCACCACAAATTCGGATACCGATGTATTGCGGGCCATGATGGCGCCTGCGGCGTTCGGGACGGCGCTGGGGCAAAAAGTCGGGTTTACAGCTCTGCTGAAGGCCGTCCGTGACAACTATCCGACCCTGAACTTTTCCCAGTTGACCTCCAAGCTTCTTGAGCTTCAGGAACTGGCCGCTGGTTTGCAGGACGGAACGGTTGATCCGAGTGATCTTACCGCTCAGGAGTTAGCCGCCATTACTGCCCTTGGCAACGCTCAGCAGGAAACAACGCCAACCGACATCGGCAATGCGATTGCTGGTGAAATCGGCGACACCTTGCATTTGCCGGTTCCCCGCCCCTCTTTCTTTTATCAGAAAACAGAGGCCGCTGACCTTGCCACTATTCAGGGTTTAGACGCCAGCAACCAGATAGCCCAGGCTGCCGCTCAGGTTCAGGTTCATCAGGGTGCTATTACTCTGCCTTACTTCCAGAGCCTGCCGGGTGAAACCGGGGCGGGCATCGTTACAGGTAGTTGGACAGGCAGCACCAGCCTGGAGGCCGACCTGAACGAGAGCCTCACGCCAGGCGACACAATTTTCAGTTTCCTGAGGGATATTGATGGTACCCTGAACGTCAACGGATACTTCCCATTTCCCCAAAAGAACGCCGACACAACAGTGCCGGTGGTTATCTTCAACCCGTCAACCGACTCTCGTCCGGCAGCATGTGCTGACCCGGCCAAGCCCAACGGCGTGACCATCTTCCAGCATGGCATTACCGTGGATCGCAGCGTTGCGATGCTACCGGCCATCCTGTTGGCGCAAGGCGCCTGTCAGACAGTGGTTGCTATCGACCAGCCGTTGCACGGTCTCGCGGGCGCTACGGCCGGAACCGTTCCTGGACTGAGCGAACTGGACCCTCAGACGCTCACCGGGACCGTACAGGCAACAATCCAGGCCCTTGAAGCTCAGAACAATCCAGCATTGGCTCCGCTGATCGCGCAATTGAACGCTCTGATTTCAGCGGACTACCTCGGTGAAAGGCACTTTGGTTATACGGCCAATGCGCAACTTCAGCCAGTGGAAGCCGAACTGGCTAACATTTCCTCCGGCAGCCTGTTCATCAATCCGCTGAACATGATGAATAGCGGAGATAACCTGCGCCAGGGTGTGGTGGATCTGCTTAACGTAGCGGCCTCCATCCAGACCTTCGACATTGACGGGGATTACAGTACTCAGGGAGACCTGGCCGGCGTACCGGTGAACTTCATCGGTCACTCGCTTGGCGGCATCTCCGGAACCGTGTTTGCGTCACTTGCAAACGATCCAACACTGAACGCCACGCTGAACGGTACTTATGCTCAAGCAGGGCCTCCGCTTAGCAACTTCAGCTTCCCGACTTTGAATTCCGTGGTGTTGCACAACACTGGTGGACAGGTCACCCGCCTGATCGAGAACTCTCCGAGCATCTCCGGTCGCATTCTGCCAGGGCTGGCCGCTGCGGGTGTTACACAAGGGTCGGCTGACTTTGAAAGCTTCTTCTACGTGTTCCAGTCAGTCTCCGATGCGGGCGATCCTGTCAACTTCGCAAAAGGCCTGGGTGCGTCAACAAGCAACCTGCTGGTCTCCGAAGTAGTTGGAGACACCACCGTGCCGAACGAAGCCAACGTCAATCCGCTCGGCAACGCTCTTTCGTCTCCGCTAGCGGGCACAGAGCCCCTGATGGCGCTGATCGATCTCGGTGCCGGTGGAACTCTGCTGTCTGATGGAACTGAGGGTCTTGGCATTATTGACACCGACACCCCGACAGGCGGCGCAATGCCAGTTGCAAGCTTCTTTGACGGCACGAACCCCTGCTCTGATGCAAACCACGGCACCTTTGTGGCTCCAATCGCACCTCAGCAGGGCTGCCCGAATGGAGCTGCAGACACCAGCGTAGCATTCAGTGCCATGGTCACCCAGACAGCCCAAGCAGTCAGCGCGCAGCCAGTTCCAGGCTCGTCTGTTCCCGCCATTGGCGCCTCACTGGGAAGCAGCACTACCCTTGAGAGTGCATTGGATCAAGACCAGTAACTTGATCTGAAACCTGAAAGCCCCGGACCTTCCGGGGCTTCAGATTGCTGACGAACCCCGG
>NZ_DFMB01000050.1:0-18294 GCF_002375325.1 Marinobacter sp. UBA3604 | reverse complement strand
GGCGCTACGCGCCATGCCTGGCGCACCACTAAAAAAGGGGCCCTTGGGCCCCTTTTCTCATTCAGATGGGTGCTGAACCCCCATCACTTGATCTCTTCCCGAACAATCTCGCCGTCTTTCACCACGGCCAGGGTCGTCTCCGTCACGAAACCACCGTTTTCGGTGACTTCGGTGACTTCGTACGGGTTCTTGCGGGTGTCCATGTTTTTCAGGGCATCGCCGATCGCAGCGCGGATGGTTTTCGGGTCGGTGGACTCGGTGGCGTCCATGGCTTCCACCAGGGCGTGCAGCGCCAGGTAGTTGTAGGCGGCTTCGGATCCGGGCATTTTGTCGTACTCGGCCTTGTAGCGCTTGATGAAGTCTTTGGCCGCCGGGGTGTCATAGACGCTCAGTGGAACCACGCCGATGGCGCCTTCCACCATGTCCAGGCCACCGGCTACCTGGGCCACTTCGTCAATCTTGGCCTGGTCCATCACGATAAAGCCGCCCTGAAAGCCCATCTGGCGGGCCTGTTGCACCACCAGACCGGTCGGCTCGGAGGCGCCGCCCACAAACATCACATCCGGGCTTTCTGAAATGATACGGCTGACGCCGGTAAAGAAATCCGCCGATTTGTTGTAGTCCATGGGGTTGTCAGAAACCACTTCTCCCCCTTTGGACTCCCACTCTTTCTTGATCATGGCGCCCCAGATTTTGGCGTATTCATGGGTTGCGCCGCCCATGCCCAGCTTCTTGCCCTCGTGCTCAAGGGCGTAGTCGGTAAAGGCCCGCACGTAGCCATCAAAGGTAGGAGGAATACGCAACGTCAGGCTGTTGCCCTTTTCGGTGATGCTGGGCACGCTGGAGTAGGCCATCACCAGAAAATTGTCTTTCTCGTTGAAGTCCTGGAGGGCAAAAATACCACCGGAGTGAGGCACGAACACCGCCGACACGTTGGACTCCTGCTTCAGTCGCTTGGCATTGGTCGCCGCCTGCGCCGGTGAGTAACGATCGTCCAGGGGGACCAGGTTGACCGTGGTCTTTTCGCCGTTCAGGTCAAAACCGCCCGCCGCGTTGATTTCCGCCACCGCCATTCGCAGCCCGGACAGCGTGTTTTCACCGTATAAAGCAGCGCCGCCACTCAGCGGGCCGGTGAATCCGATGTTGACTTCGCCCGCCATTGCACCGGCGGACAGGCTCATCCCAAGGGTTGCCGCCGCGACAGCCTGACCCAGTTTTCTGACTATTTTCATTGTTGTCTCCTGGTTGTGTTGTGCGTGTCACTCTGATTGTTGTTGTAGGCCGGTCAGGCCCCGATATACGCCTTGCGAACCTGTTCGTTGCCCAGCATCGTCTCCCGGTCGCCTTCCATGACCAGATGGCCGTTCTCCATAACATAAGCACGGTGGGCAATCTTCAGGGCCGCAAATGCATTCTGCTCTGCCAACAGCACGGTTGTGCCCAGGCTGTTGATTTGTTTGACGGTTTCGAACACTTGCTTGACCACCAGGGGAGCCAGGCCAAGGGATGGCTCATCCAGCATCAACAAGCGGGGGCGGCTCATCATGGCGCGGCCGATGGCCACCATCTGTTGCTGCCCCCCGGACAGAGATCCGGCAGGCTCATCGGCCTTGTCTGCGAGGATCGGGAACAGCTCCAACACTTCGTTCAGGCGCTTGCGGTTGCCCTGCCGATCACGTCGGTGCACGTAGGCCCCCATCATCAGGTTCTGCATGACGCTCATCTGCGGAAACAGTTTTCGGCCTTCGGCACACTGCACTACGCCGCTGGCGACGACCGCGCTGGCTTTCATACCGTTGAGCTGTTTGTCTTCGAACTGGATCTCGCCGGCCGTCGGCTTTACCAGACCACTAATGGCATTGAACAGGCTGCTTTTACCGGCGCCATTGGCCCCGAGTAGAACAACCAGCTCCCCGGCATCCACCGTCATCGAAATATCGGTCAGTGCCTTGAAGCTGCCATAGCAGACGTCGACATGGTTAAGCTGCAGCATCTTCGTCACCTCCCAGATAGGCTTCGATCACCACCGGGTTGTTGCGTACTTCTTCCGGCGTGCCCTCGGCAATCTTTTCACCGTGATCCAGCACCATGATCTTGTCTGCCAGGCTCATGATCATGTCCATCTTGTGCTCGATCAGGCACACGGTGAGTCCTTTTTCATCCACCATTTTCCGCATCAGCGCGGCGAATCCGACGGTTTCTTCCGGATTAACCCCGGCCGCCGGCTCATCCAGCAGGACGATCTTGGGGTCGGTCGCCAGTGCCAGGGCAAAGGCCACCCGCTTGCGTTCTTCCTGGGTGATGTCGGCAATAAACTGCCCGGCAACGTGGGCAAGGCCCACAAATTCCAGGGCTTCCATGGCCTTGTCCCGCGCCGCCTTCTCTTCACGTTGCAGGCGTTTGCTGTTGATCAGCACGTCCCACAGGCCGGATTTCGTCCGCAGCCGGTGCCCCACGATCAGGTTGTCCAGCACGGTTGCCTGCTCAAACAGGTTGGTCGTCTGGAAGGTCCTTCCCACACCCAGGCGTGCGACCCTGTCGCTGGGCAGATTAGTGACGTCCACGCCGTCCAGCAGGATACGGCCGGAGGTGGGCTGGTGCAGGCCTGAAATAAGGTTGAAAAAGGTGCTCTTGCCAGCACCGTTGGGGCCGATAATGGCGTTGATCCTGCCGGCTTCGAACTCCACCGACACATCGCTCACCGCCGCCAGACCGCCAAACATTTTGGTGACGTTTTCTACCTTAAGCATTGCTCTCTGCCTCCCGGTTCTGTGCGGTGTTGACCTTGTTCTCATGGCGCTTTTTCGTAGGCGCCAGTGCCTGGGACTTGCGATGCATCCAGGTCAGGAAGGAGCCGGTAATGCCCCGAGGGAAGAAGATCACCAACAGCACCAGCAGCGGCCCGAAAATGATCATTCGGTACTCTTCCAGGAACTGCAGTGACTGGGTAATCCACACAATGCCCACGGTGCCCAGCAACGGCCCCATAATGGTGCCGATACCGCCCACCAGCAGATAGGTGATCATGTCGAAGGTGTGGTTGATATTGGCCTCTTCCGGGCCGATGAAACGGACCATCCCGGCATACAGGGCACCTGCCAGACCGGCATAGGTCGTGGACAGTACAAAGGCGAGGACTTTATTGCGCATCAGGTTGATCCCGAGGGACTGGGCCAGTTCATCACCGTTGCGGATGGCAATGAAGGTACGACCCAGCAGGGACTTGGACAAACGCCCCATGAACCAGATTGCGAACACCAGGAAGGCCAGCACCAGGTAGTAGAACGGGGTGGTGTCTGTAAAGTCCACCAACCCAAAGCCATAGGGTGCGGCGATATCTCGGACACCGATGGCGCCATGGGTCAGCTCTTCCCACTTGTCGATCAGCAGGTAGATGATAAAGCCCACACACAGGGTGAATATCGCAAAGTAATGCTCTTTCAGGCGCAGCGAGACGATGCCCACGAGAAACCCGAGCACCGCCGTCATCACCAGCGCACCCAGGAAGGCAGGCCAGAAGCTCCAGCCATAGTCGGCAGTCAGCAGGCCAAGGGTGTAGGCTCCGATGGCAAAAAAACCGCCGTGGGCCAGGTTCAGCTGGCCGCAAAAACCGGTAATGATGTTCAGGCCGTAGACCGCGATCGCCCAGACAAAGGCGGTCGCCATCACGTACACCTGGTACTCATTCGCGGCGACCAGCGGGAACAGTATGGCGAAGGCCAGCATCAGGTACTTGGCCGCTGGCGTCATCAGCAGGGAAGCGACTTTGAACATGATCAGTGCGCCCCCTTCGCGAACAGGCCCTGTGGACGAACTGACAGAATCAGCACCAGCAGACCAAAGGCAATAATGTCTTTATAGGACGTCGAGATGTAAAAGCCGCCGAGGGCTTCGGCGAAACCGATAATCATGCCGCCGGCAATGGCGCCAGGCACGCTACCCATGCCACCGAGTATGATAATGACGAAGGCTTTCATGATGACCAGGTGCCCCATGGCGGGATACACCAGATTGATGGGCGCATAGAGTGTGGCGGCAAACGCGGCCAGCATGCCCGAAATCGCAAACGTCATCATCGCCACCCGGTTGGCATCAATGCCCACCAGGAAGGCACCTTCACGGCTCTGCGCCATGGCGATAATGGTCGCCCCCGTCATGGTCTTGCGCAGGAAAAGCTGCAGGGCCACTACCAACACGAACGCCCCCGCAATGATCAGCAGGCGCTGTTCAGGAATAATCAGTCCGTCGAAATTCATGATGCCGGTAAATGGCGATGACATACGGCGGAAGTCCGACCCCCAGAACATCTGCACCACCGCTTCCAGAAACAGCAGAATACCAATGGCGGCGATCTTGTCGTGGATCGGTGGCGAATGCCTCAGTGGGTGGAACACCAGACGCTCACACAGTATCGCCAGGACAGCGACCACCGCGGCCGAACCGGCCATGGCAATCCAGTAGTGCGCGCCCAGGTCCACCATGAAAAAGTAGGACATGAATGCCCCGACCATATAGAGCGCGCCATGGGCAAAATTGGGGATATGAAGTATCCCGTAGACCAGGGTCAGGCCCAGGGCTACGAGACCGTAGATACTCCCCAGGGTTAACCCGTTGATGATTTGTTGTAGAAAAAGGCTCAAGTGTGCTCCTCCGCTGTTTTGTTGTTGTTGCGAGTTATGCGGTTTTGGGCAGGGCCTTGCGACCCATCTATCAGCTTAATGAAACAATTGCACCGAACGTCTCGTATGTCAATATTTAGAACGATATTCCGCAGTGCGGAATAATAAGCATGAATTAACGCTTAGGCTTTAGCCTTCCACTCTTCTTCCTGCAGCGCTCGCCACATCAACTTGCCCGTGGGTGATTTCGGCAACTCATCCACGAACTCGATGATTTCTGGCACTTTGTAGGCAGCCATCTGCTCCTTACACCAACTGACGATGTCCGCTTCGGTGGTACTGGTCTCCGCATCCGGCGTCAGTACGATGCAGGCTTTCACAGTCTCACCGCGTTTGGGGTGGGGCGATGAAATGACACACACTTCGTGGATGGCCGGATGCCGGTACATCAATCCTTCCACTTCCGAGGGCCACACCTTGAAGCCTGATGCGTTGATCATCCGTTTGACCCGGTCCACCATGAAGAAATAGCCCTCTTCGTCGTAATAAGCGAGGTCACCGGTGCGGAAAAAGCGTTTGCCGTCGATGTCCACGAACGCCGCCTCGGTTTCAGCCGGGCGATGCCAGTACCCCTGGGTTACCTGAGGACCATTGGAAACAATCTCCCCCACTTCGCCCGGGCCTTTCTCTTCCAGGGTCTCAACGTCAATGATGCGGCTATCCACATCGAATACCGGAATACCCAGGCACTGGGGCTTGGGATGATCCGACGGGTTGATGTGGGTGGCGGCCATGGTTTCCGACAGGCCATAACCCTCGATGTAATCCAGGCCGGTCATGGCTTTAAGCTTGGCAGCCACCGCTTCCGGCATTGCCGCTCCACCACCGCCAATGGTGTTGAGGCTGGAAAGGTCGTATTGCCCGATGTCCGGATTCGACAGAAAATCCACCGCCATGGTGACAATGTTGGTCCAGCCGGTGACCTGGTAACGCTCTATCAGCCGGGCGGCGGTTGTGCGGTCCCAGCGCGTCATAATGATGGTGGTTGAACCGCTGTAGATGGGGCTGTTCATGGAGCCGGTCATACCGGTCACGTGGAAGAACGGCAACGTCGCCAGCTGGACAGTGTTGGCGGTGCTCAGATTCCAGAACGCCCGGTGAACCGCTGTGGCCATGACACTGCGGTGCGTATGCATGCATCCCTTGGGCGCGCCGGTGGTCCCGGAACTGTAGGGGATCACCGCCAGGTCGTCCGGGCCTGCGGTGTGCTCTGCCGGCCTGTGATTACCGGCCAGCGCCTGTTCCCAGCTCACCACGCCGGGTACGTCTTTGGACCAGGCCGGTGCAGCCACCTCTGCCGGCAAATCCAGGTCGGTGTCCTTATTGATGTAGGTGTTATAGGACGCCACCACCACCCGCTCAAGATCCGTGCTGTCCAGCATCGGCAGGATAAAGCCGGCCAGTTCCTGACCGGCCAGGCACACCCTCGAACCGGTATCGGCAATGTAGTGTTCCAGCTCTGCAGCCCGGTTCATCGGATTCACCGGAATCACCACCGCGTCGGCTCGCAGTATGGCGTAGTAGGCAATGGCATACTGGGGGGAGTTCTGCATGTAGAGCAGAACACGGTCACCTTTCTTCACTCCTTGAGCCTGAAGATAGCCGGCCATCGCTTCCACTTCCGTCAGCAGCTGCCTGTAGCTCATGGGCGCATCGTAGTAGATGGTCGCTGTATGGTCCGGATACCGCAGGGCAGATATTTGCAGGTTGGTGAAAACGCTGGTGTCAGGCAGCGTCATGCTCTTTGGTAACTCTTTTGGCCAGACGCTGTGGTGGCGTGTAAATGTCATTGTTGTCATCCCCTCAGTCAATTCAGTGAGCCGCAGCGGCGGCCAGATCGAATATTCCAGTACCACCGGGCAGGGCTTCCCGGTGACGCAATGGCGTTATCGCAATGGCTTTTTCCCGCAGCACGGTGACGTCTTCATCCGGTGCCGTAATGTGCCGGGAACTGCGATCGAACCCCAGCCACCAATAAGGCAGGCTACGGGCATCCTGCCCTGCCAGCAGGCGGGGCCGCTGAATGGAGCCGGTGGATTGGTTGCACCATTGCGCCTGCCGGATCACACCGGCGTCGCAGGCCGGAAAGTTCACATTCCAGGCCCGGTTTTCGCCCGGTTGCCAGAGCTTGCGGATTACCTGCTCCCCGAACGCCGACACCGGCGACCAGTCAACGCCTTCCCGGCTCAGAAAGGCCTGGCTCAGCGCAATGGCGGGTATGCCCATATGTTCGGCGCTGAGCACCGCGCCCACGGTTCCGGAGTACTGCACCGAATCACTGATATTGGCGCCGCAGTTCACACCGGACAGCACCAGATCCGGCGGATTATCACCAAACCAATGGGCCAGCGAGTACAACACACAGTCTGCGGGCGTACCGGACACGGCGTAGCGTTTGTCACCATTTTCATACACCCGCAGCGGGTCGTGAATGGAGATGCTCTGCCCGGCGCCACTGCGATCATGCTCCGGCGCCACCACCCAGACTTCTTCCGCCAGGTTGCGGGCAATCCGTTCGAGAATCGCCAGCCCCGGTGCGTTGATGCCGTCATCGTTGGTGATCAGGATGCGACGGACCATCGGTTCCGTGATTGCAGCAGGCTGGCTCATGACCGGTCTCCTTCACTGGCTATTTTCCAGCCCGCTTCCGCCAGCTGGCTCGCACGTTTGCCAACCTGCAGGGCATCGGCATTGGCGGCATTACCCTGCAGCGCGCGGGCATAGACCCCCTGAACAATCGCCGCCAGACGGAACAGCGAAAACGCCAGGAACACATGCCAGTCGGCAATGCCATCGCGACCGGTCTGTTGGCAGTAACGGGCAATGGTTTCCTGCTCAGTGGGAACGCCCAGGGCTTCCAGATCCTCCCCCAACAAACCGCGGGAACCTTCCATGTCCGAAGGCAGGTGGTACGGCAGGCAGTAATAGGCAAGATCCGCCAGCGGATGACCAAGAGTAGACAACTCCCAGTCCAGAATGGCGATCACGTCCGGTTTGTCCGGTGCCAGCATCAGGTTGCCAAAGCGGTAGTCACCATGGGCAATGGCGGACTCATCGGTGGACGGCAGGTTCTCCGGCAGCCACTCCATGAGTTTGTCCATGGCGGGCATCTCGTCGGTTTTGGACGCCAGGTACTGCTTGCTCCAGCGCGCGACCTGCCGAGCGACATAACCTTCGGGTCGACCATAGTCACCCAGGCCCACCGCATTCACGTCTACCGAATGCAGTGCCGCCAGGGTATCAATGGCCGACAGGTGCGCCGACATCCGCTCCTGACGATCCAGCGCCCGCAACGCCGGGTGGTTGACTATGCGGCCTTCCAGAAAGTCCATGACGTAGAACGGCGTACCGATGATGTTGCTGTCTTCACACAAAGCCCGGGTGGCCGGCACGGGCACGCTGGTGTGTTCGGACAAAGCGCGCATGACTTTGTATTCCCGCTCCACCATGTGGGCGGAGGGCAGTGTTTTCCCGGGCGGCTTTTTGCGCAGCACGTATTGGCCGCTGTCGGTGTCCAGCAGAAACGTGGGGTTCGACTGTCCGCCCTGGAATTGCTGTACGTCCAGCTTGGTACCGAAACCTGGTATGGCTTGCTGTAGCCAGGTCCGGAGGCTGTCTTCATCAAATTGGTGGGCTGGCAAAACGTCTACCAACTCTGGGTTCATGGTCATCTTTTCTGTTGCCTTCATTTATTACATAGTTGCCCGGCATTGGGGGCAGCGGCCGGCGGGTGGGGGTGTCTTTCTTCCGGGAAAAAGAACTCGCTGCGCTCGGACACCTTTTTCCCTGCACAAACGCACCCCCACCCACCTGCCTCGGCGTGCTTTCGGTGATGCCTTCTTAACAAATGGTTTCGCCGCCGTCGGCTACGATGACCTGTCCGGTGACGTAGGCACTCGCCTTTGTTGACAGGAAGACGGCCAGGCCGGCGATGTCTACCGGGTCACCGATTCTGCGCAGCGGGGTTTTGTCTTCGGCGCGTTTGACGCGGACCGGGTCTTCCCACAGGGCTTTGGCGAAGTCAGTTTTGATCAGACCGGGGGCAATGCTGTTCACTCGAATGCCCTTTGGCCCCCACTCCACTGCCAGATTCCGGGCCAGCGCTGCTTCGGCGGCCTTGGATACGCCGTAGGTACCGATGGTGGTATTGCCACGGATTCCGGCGATGCTGGACAGAAGAACAACTGCACCTTCACCTTTCTCGGCCATCTGCGGCAGCACCATGTTGGTGAGCCAGAAGGTGCCTTTGACGTTGGTGTCCATGATCTTGTCCCAGGCTTCGTCGGTCATTTCGGCGGTGGTGCCGTAGACCGGGTTGGTGGCGGCGTTGCACACCAGCACATCGATGGAACCCCAGGCTTCGTTGGTTTTATCCACCAGGTTCTGCAGGTCTTCCTTCTTACCCACATGGCAAGGAATGGCGATGGCTTCGTAGCCCTGCTCTTTCAATTCATTGGCAACCTGTTCACAGGCATCGGCCTTGCGGCTGGAGATCACGACTTTGGCACCCAGGCGAGCCATTTCTTCGGCGATGGAACGGCCGATGCCTTTAGTGGAACCGGTGATCAGGGCAACTTTTCCGGTCATATCGAAAAGCGGGTTGTTCATACAGACACCTCATTGTCGAAAATCTTTCTCAGAGCTATGGGAACGAACGGGGAGGAACCTGCCGGGACCGTCAAAAACATGGATGTTTTTGTCGAGCGTACATGGACGTATTCACAGCGCGTCCCGGCAGGTTCCTCCCCGTTCGTTCACGCACCCGACAAAGCGGGCCAAAACAATTACCGGTATTGTTTGAGCTCCAGCTTGGCAACAGAATCAAGATGCACCTCATCCGGCCCGTCCGCCAGTCGCAACGTCCGCACCTTGGCCCAGGCTTCGGCCAGGAAGGTGTCCTGAGACACACCCGCGCCACCGTGAACCTGAATCGCCCGGTCCAACACCTTCAGCGCCATGCTCGGTGCGATCACCTTGATCATCGCAATCTCCTGACGAGCCACCTTATTACCAACGGTGTCCATCATGTGCGCCGCTTTCAGGGTCATCAGCCGAGCCTGCTCAATTTCCATGCGACTGCGGGCAATATCCTTGCGAATGGAATCGAAACTCGATAGCGGCTTACCGAAAGCCTCGCGGGCATTGGCGCGCTTGCACATCAGTTCGAGCGCACGTTCGGCAACCCCGATGGTGCGCATACAGTGATGAATACGGCCAGGCCCAAGGCGGCCCTGGGCAATTTCAAAACCACGGCCCTCACCCAACAGAATGTTGTCCACCGGCACCCGCACATTGTCATACTGAATCTCAGCGTGGCCGTGAGGGGCATGGTCGTAGCCAAACACCGTCAGCGGGCGGATCATCTTCACGCCCGGCGTGTCCAGCGGCACCAGAATCATCGACTGCTGCTTGTGCTTCTCAGCCCCCGGATCGGTCTTGCCCATAACAATGGCGATTTTAGAGGTGGTGGTCATGGCACCTGACGACCACCACTTACGGCCATTGATCACATACTCATCGCCTTCGCGACGGATTTCACAGGCAATATTGGTGGCATCGGAAGAGGCCACGTCAGGCTCGGTCATGGAGAAGCAGGAGCGGATCTCGCCATCAAGCAGGGGCTTCAGCCACTTGTCCTGCTGCTCTTTGTTGCCGTAGCGGGCGATGGTTTCCATGTTGCCGGTGTCCGGCGCGGAGCAGTTGAACACCTCCGGCGCCATGGCCGAGCGCCCCATGACTTCACACAGATGGGCGTACTCATAGTTGGTCAGACCGGCGCCGAATTCACTGTCGGGCAGGAACAGGTTCCACAGCCCCGCGGCTTTCGCCTTGACCTTCAACTCCTCGACGATCGGTACCGGCGCCCAGCGATTTTCAGCCCGCTCGACCTGTTCATGGTGCTTGTGCTCATTCGGGTAAATATGGGCGTCCATGAATTCGTGAAGCTGTGCCTGCAGTTTTTTGGCTTTATCAGACAGCTCAAACATTCCAGTACCTCATTGGTTGAAGGATCAGATTGGCACGCCTTCCGGTTTCTCACTCCCGGAGCGAATGCGGAAGGTGCCTTCGGCGATGGCCAGGAGATTCCCCTTGTCGTCGTGAACCTCTCCGGTGCTGTTAAAAATTCGGGTGCCGCCGGCCCGTTTGCAGCCGGTGACCCGGATAGTTCCACCGGAACACTGTCCGGTGAACGTTGTCGTCAGCGACAGGGTAATGGCTTTGCGTATCCGGCCGGGATACGGACAGTAGGTGCCGGCCTCGGCCATTGCGATATCCAACAGCGACGTCAACACACCGCCATGAATCACGCCGCCCAGATTAAGATGGCAAGGCTGCAGCTCCAGGCCAATCACCGCTTCGTTCTCCTCCCAGGACACCTGGTGATACCCCAGCAGATTGTGAAATCCTGGCAGGTCCTGGCCACCACGGATATGCAGGCTGTCTTCACTCATTACACTTTCATTCCAGGCAGGTTCAGAGAAGCGGTGTTGCCGCCGTCTACGGGCAGAGACTGACCAGTGATGTAGCTGGCGTCATCACTGGCCAGGAACAGAATGGCGGCGGCAATTTCTTCCGGCGCACCATAGCGCCGCAATTCACACCGTGATCCAAGCTTATGGGCTTTCTCATTGGCGCGGGCATAGTCAAAAACAGCCTGGGTCATGCCGGTTTCCACCAGCCCCGGGCACACCGCATTCACGCGTACATTGTCGTTACCCAGATCGCAGGCAGCAGTCATGGTGAGGTTAACCACACCAGCCTTGGACGCGCTGTAAGCGTTACCACCGGCACCAGAGCGAAGACCGGCCACCGAGGCGGTATTAACAATCGAGCCCAGCTTGCGGGCCTGCATGTGGGGCGCCACATGCTTTATAAACAGCATGGTGCCAATCAGGTTCACCGCCAGCACCTGTTCCCATTCGCCCCGGTCGTTACCGGTAATATCGGGGTGACCACCACTGGTGCTGGCGATGCCGGCAACGTTACACAACACGTCAATGCGACCGAAGGTCGAGACAGTTTCGCCCACCAGTGCGCTAACCTGCTCCTCATCAGCCACGTCTCCAATGCGACGCAGGGTTTCCGCTCCCTCGGGCATCAGGCCCTCGGTATCCAGCAGGCCCGCTTCGGACATATCCATCATCACCACCTGCGCGCCCTCCCGCGCCAGGCGAACCGCCGTGGCCCTGCCGATACCACTGCCGGCCCCGGTGACGATGGCTACCCGCTTGTCGAAACGCCCCATGCCGATGCTCCTTTTTATAGTTTGTTGCGTCGTCGCGAATTCACCTTCTACTGTAATTTGTCACGCCTTCCGGTTTTGAGTCAATATATTCGGAAGTAAATTTCACTAGATAAAACACCGGAACTACAATAGGCGAAAAAATGAAAAACACGCAGCACATGCCCGTCTATGCCCCCACCGATCCCGATGAGTCCATGGACGCCATTGGCCAACGCATCCAGCACCTCGCCCTCGAACGCCCGGACCATATCGCACTCATCGATGGCGAGACCCAGCTCAGCTGGCAGGCGCTTGTCAGGCAAGCCAACCGCATCGCCAACCGGCTGCGATCCGCCGGCCTGAAACAAGGTGACGCCGTAGCGGGTTTGTCAGAAAACAGCATCCATTATGTTGCTCTGTACCTGGGGACGTTGGTGGCCGGCGGTTGCATGGTGCCGCTTTCAGGCATGGCGAGTGGCAGCAGCCTGGCACTGATGCTGAATGACTGCAGAGCCCGCTTCCTGTTTGTTTCCAAGAAGAACATCGAGCTGTTTGAAGGCATTGCCGACAAGCTCGATACGCTCGGGCGCGATCAATGTATAAGGCTCGACGGCCACAGCCCGGGAATGCGTCAGGATCTTGAGTCCTGGCTGGGCGATATTGGCGCGGAGGCGCGCCCGGCCACGGTCACCCTGGATGATCCGTTCAATGTCATTTACAGCTCGGGCACGACCGGCACTCCCAAGGGCATTCTTCACGATCACCGTTTCCGCCAGCGCCAGATGGTCCGAATGAGCCGCTTCGGGCTTGATGGCAACGCCGTTAACCTGGTATCTACGCCGATGTACTCCAACACCACGCTGGTGTCCGTACTGCCAACTCTGTTCTATGGCGGCACCCTGGTGCTGATGGCAAAGTTTGATGCCCGGCGGTTCCTGGAAATGGCTGAACGCTACCGCGTGACCCACGCCATGCTGGTGCCGGTTCAGTACCAACGCATCCTCGCCGATCCGGAATTCAATCGCTTCGACCTGTCCGCGTTCCAGCTCAAGCTGTGCACCAGCGCTCCCCTGAGGGCGGACGTCATCCGGGAAGCCATGGAGCGCTGGCCGGGCAACATCCGCGAGGTGTATGGCCTGACCGAAGGCGGCATCTCCACCAGCCTGGACTGCGCGGCCCACCCGGACAAATGGGACTCCGTGGGAAAACCCACGGAAGGGGCGGAAGTGCGGGTGATTGACGAGGAGGGCAACGAGCTGCCCCGGGGCGAGACCGGGGAGATCGTGGGCCGCGCCATCTCCATGATGCGGGGATATATCAACCGCGAGGAACAGACCCGGGACATGCTCTGGACCAGCCCCGAGGGCCTGGTCTTCTATCGCAGCGGTGATATGGGCCGAGTCGATGAAGAAGGTTTTGTGTATATCCTGGACCGACGCAAGGACATGATCATCTCCGGCGGTTTCAACATCTACGCGGTGGATCTCGAAAAGGTACTGCTGGCCCATCCGGCCGTCGCCGACGTTGCGGTGATTGCCATTCCCAGCGAACAATGGGGCGAAACCCCGCTGGGGCTGGTGGTGCTCAAGCCCGGCTGCACAGAGGATGAGGCGGAGATCCTCGAGTGGACCAATGGTCAACTGGGCAAGGCCCAGCGCCTGACGGCCATTGAATTCCGCCCGGAGCTGCCCCGTTCCACCATTGGCAAGGTGTTGAAGCGCGATCTGCGGGCGCCTTACTGGCCCTGAACTAGCCCTTGCCCATGCGCGCAAGGGCGGCCCGGCAATCCTCCGACCGTAGTCTGTCGGCAAACACGGAGCGTTCCCTCTCAAGGGCCTCGCTCACCGCTTCCCGCCAGGGCGCCTTGATGAGGCGCTTGGTGGCCCGCAGGGCTTCCCGGGGTTTAGCCGCGAGCGCGTCAGCCTGTGCCAATGCTTCATCCACCGCCAGCCCATCATCAACCACATGACTGACCAGGCCACATTCCCTAGCTTCCTCGCCGTTCAGAGTGTCTCCCATCAGTAGCAGATCCGCAGTACGCCGGGAACCCAGATGCAACGGCATGGTCACGGTAGAAGCCGCCTCCGGCACCAGCCCCAGATCCACAAAGGCGGTTTTGAAACGTGCGGAGCGGCCAGCGATGACGGAGTCACAATGCAACAACAGGGTAGTGCCGATCCCGATGGCAAGTCCTTCCACCGCAGCAATGATGGGCGTATCGCACACCATCAGGGCTTCGATAAAAGCCAGACCCGCAGAGGGCTTGGGATTCTTATCCGTAGCGCGGGCGCGGAAATCATCGAGATCATTGCCGGCGGTAAAAACACCACCGTCACCGCTGAGCACAATGGCATGCACGCTGGTATCTGCCGCTGCTTTGCTCACACCTTCGGCCAGCGCCCGGTACATATCGCGAGTCAATGCGTTTTTTTTGTCCGTCCTGCTGATCACCAGGTGGGCCACACCTGGCTGATTTTGGGTGATGATCACGATGAATGCCTCCATGAACTAAACTTTGGTAATGGAATATCGGCAACCATCCTATTGCAAAAAGCAAAGTGTGTGATAGATTCAGATACACGGATTCATTCTGCAGTCACTAATTCCGCACAGTGAAATCACAAACAGGACGTCCAACACAATAATGATCGAGGTCCAGCAATGAAGATACTAACAACCGCCAGAAAAACCCTGATCACGTACGGTTCTGCCCTGACCCTGGGCCTGACCGCCGCACTGGCCAGCGCTCCGGCAGCTGCCGCTGAAGAAAGCTTTACCTGGAAGGTCCAATCCCATTGGCCTGGCTCCAGCAGTTCCTATGAAGACAGTCTGGTTCGACTCAAGACCATTCTTGAAGAGCGCACCGATGGCCGTCTGGAGCTGGAACTTTACGAAGCAGGCTCGCTGTTTAAAGCCAAGGAAATCTTCAACGCTGTCAGCCGGGGCATCCTGGAAATGGGCACCATTTCCCCGGCTTACGCCCAGGACAAGATCACCCTCGCGGGTATTGCCTCGGGCCTGCCGTTTGCCTTCCGTAATGTCTGGGAAGCCGCCTATTTCCATCAGGGCCTCGGGTTCGAACAGATGCTTCGCGATGAAGCGGCTAAACACAATGTCTATTGGGCGACTGACAAGGTCTACCCGACCGAGATGGTGGTCAAGCAGCCTATTAATAGCTGGGAAGACTTCACCAAGCTGAAAATCCGCTCCTCTGGTGCGCTGCAAAGCTTTCTGACCGACGCCGGTGCCGCTGCATCCTACATCCCGGGCAGCGAACTCTACTCCGCCCTGGACTCCGGCATTGTTGACGGTGCCCACTGGGGAGCTTCTCAGGGCGCATTCAGTATGGGCCTGTATGAAGTGGCCAAATACCACGTGCAGCCAGCACTGAACATTGCCGGCACCGACGTCATCATTGTCAGCCAGAAAGCGTTGGACAAGTTGCCCGAGGATATGCAGAACATCGTCAAGCAGGCCCTTGAGGAACAGTTCTGGTTCCGTACCAACGAGTATCAGTACAAGGAACGCATCACGCTGGCCAAGGCCATCAGCGAACACAATGTTCAGGTCAACACCTTGCCGGAGGACGTTCAGAACCGTCTGACCCAGACCGCACAGACGTTGTGGGATGAGGAAGGCAAGCGCAGCGACAACGCCCAGAAGGCGCTGGACATGCTGAAAGACTACCTGTCAGAGCTTGGTTACCTGTAAACGCCTGACACCTGAAACCGGCCGGGCCAGCTTTTCAGGCCCGGCTTTGCTTTTGAACGAACCGTTTCCCGGAGAATACCAATGGGTGTGTTGAGCGCATTCATGAGAGGGGTTACCCGTCTCAATGATGTCATCGGGCGCGGGATAGCGCTGATCGTTTTTGCCATGTTCGCATTCCTGATCATGGAGGTGGCGTTTCGCTACCTGTTCAACTCACCCACGGTATGGACCAACGAACTGACCCAGATGCTGTTTGGCATCTACGCCGTCATGTCCGGGGGTTACATCATGGCTCACCGTGGCCATGTGAATGTTGATCTGCTGCACTCACACCTTCCGCCCCGCGGCCGTGCCGTGCTCGACATTCTGACTTCAACAATATTCTTTATATTCACCCTGGCCCTGCTTTACTTCGGCTACGACATGGCCAGTGAGTCCATTGCCAGCTGGGAAACCTCCTATTCCGCCTGGAACCCGCCTATCTGGCCGGTGAAAGCTGCCATTCCATTGGGCACTGGCCTGCTGGTTCTGCAAGGCATCGTCAAGTTACTGGAAGATATCGCAGTGGCCTTCAACCTCAATTACTACACCCCCGAACCCCAGGACGACGCCAAAGGAGAGCCATTGTGAGCATTGAAATCCTCACGCTGCTGTTCTTCGGCTCCCTGCTGTTTTTCCTGCTTCTGGGCCTGCCACTGGCCTTTGTGCTGGGCGGCGTATCCGTTGTCTTCCTCTACTTCACCTGGGGATTCGACTCCTTCTACATGGTGTCCTCGCAGATCTGGGGCACCATGGAAAGCTTTACCCTGGTGGCGATCCCCCTGTTTGTCTTCATGGCGATGATTCTGGAGCGAACCGGGGTTGCCAAAGACCTGTACCGCATGATGCATCTTTGGTGCGGCGGCCTGCGGGGCGGCCTCGCGATTGGCACTCTTGGCATCTGCGCCGTTTTTGCAGCCATGGTCGGCATCAGTGGCGCCGCGGTCGTCGCCATGGGCACCATCGCACTGCCGTCGATGCTTGAGCGGGGCTACGACAAGAAGATGGCCCTGGGTGTGATCAACACCGGTGGGGGCTGGGGCATACTGATTCCTCCCAGCATTCTGATGATCCTCTATGCCCTGATTACCGGTGTGTCGGTGGGCAAGATGTTCGCTGCCGGCATCATGCCCGGTATTCTGCTGATGGTACTGACCGCCATCTACATCCTGGTGCGCTGCCACCTGCAGCCCGAACTGGCCCCGGCGCTGCCCAAGGAAGAGCGTGGCACCTGGCCGGAGAAGTTGCGTGCCCTGCGGGCGGTACTGCTGCCCATCGGTGTTGTGATCATGGTTCTGGGCTCTATCATTGGCGGCATTACCACGCCAACCGAAGCCGCCGCCATGGGCGTGCTCGGCGCCCTGATATCCGCTGCGGTGTACCGTCAGTTCAAGTGGAGGATCCTGCAGGAAGCGGCGATCCGCACCTTCAAACTCACCGGTATGATCATGTGGATCCTGTTCGCAGCCCACGCCTTCAGTGCTGCCTATCAGAGCATGGGGGCCCAGGATCTGATCGAGGGGCTGATGAATATGATTCCCGGCGGCCCCTGGGGCATCATCGTCGCCATGATGGTGATCGTGTTCCTGCTGGCCATGGTGCTGGACCCGGTCGGCATCATGTTAATCACCCTGCCGGTATTCATGCCCATCGTTGAGTCCCTGGGATTTGACCCGATATGGTTCGGCATCCTGTTCGTGATCAATATGGAAATCGGCTACATGACGCCGCCTTTCGGTTTCAATCTGTTCTATCTGAAAGGGGTCGTGCCACCGAGCATCACCATGAAGGATATCTACTCATCAATCATTCCCTTTGTGATTGTTGAAATTGTGGGGCTGGGGTTGATCATGATCTTCCCGCAAATTGCCACCTATCTGCCGGATCTGCTGTTCTGAGCCGAGCCTGATCATGGCGGATCATAACCCTGTGTGGGTTGTTGCAGGCGGTTTAACAGAGGACTACCTTTAGGGAATCCCGATCAATGGAACCGGGATTCCCAATCACAAGGAGACGTTCTCATGAACCGATTCAGCCCTGCCTTAGTGCCCCTGCTTCTCCTGCTCTTGCTTGCCCCCTTCGCGGCCCAGGCTGAGACCCTGACCGACCAGACCATCCGCTCATTCATCAGCAGCCTGGAAACCCTTCAGGGGATGGAGAGTGAATTCGA
The DNA here is from genome assembly GCF_002375325.1 of Marinobacter sp. UBA3604. Taxonomy (NCBI): domain Bacteria; kingdom Pseudomonadati; phylum Pseudomonadota; class Gammaproteobacteria; order Pseudomonadales; family Marinobacteraceae; genus Marinobacter; species Marinobacter sp. UBA3604. The sequence goes on along the minus strand of NZ_DFMB01000050.1, from coordinate 470 downwards.
TGAGATGACGGAGGATTTCCCGGCCGAGAAAGGTGAGCGCGGTGGCGAGATGCCAGACATGTCGCGAATATTCTCATCGTCCATCGAGCGCATGAAGGGCCATGACCTATACAACCGGTTGGAAGACGTGGTGGAGCAACACGGATTCGCCAATCCCGAGTCGTGGGCGAAAACCGGTGACCGCATCTTCCAGGCCTGGAGCGCCCTGGAAATGGGCGAGCAGTCCAACACCATGAATCAGGAAATGGCCAAAGCCATGGAAGAGATCAACAACAATCCACACATGAGCGAAGCCCAGAAGCAGCAGATGCGGGACATGATGGGTGGAGCCATGTCTGCCATGGAAACGGCAAGCAACGCACCGGAAGCCGATAAGCGTGCCCTGCGACCGCATCTGGACGCACTGCGCGCAGCAACTGATTCCGACCGTTAAGCAGCACTCGCCCCGAATCGAGTAGGAGGGGGAGTTA
>NZ_DFMB01000018.1:13369-14201 GCF_002375325.1 Marinobacter sp. UBA3604 | reverse complement strand
CGAGTACGCCCACAGCCAGTATCAGTTAGAGTACGCCCGCAAGATGCTCCGCACGCACCTGCATTTTCACGCTGTGCCCAACCGCATACAGGGCGAGCCCATACACGGCCGCGTCGGCAAAATTGTCCAGGGATTCTGCAATCAAACCGGTGGAGTGCGCGATCAGGCCGACCGTCATTTCCACCACAAACAGGACAGCATTGATACCGAGCAACCAACGCAGGGTGCCCGACTCCTGCTCGGCCGAGATAGCCGTACCCCCGAGCGCCTTGATTGATTCAGGGTCGGCAGCGGCCGTTTCCTGAAGCGAAGCTCCCAGCCCGAGGGTCGCCAGCTTCGCGGTGATAGGCTCAGCCTCGCCATCGTGCACAACCTTCAACCGCCGATCAGACAGGTCGAAGGACAGCCCGCGAATGTCTTCAAAACCATTCAGGGCCAGTCGAATCATCCGTTCCTCCGAAGGACAATCCATCTTCGGTACGGTATACACACTGATCCAGTTGCCGGACGCTTCAGAGGCCTCCGACCCGGCGTTACCCTCGGCGGGTGTTGCGTCGCAGCCACAGGCGCCTTCACAGGATTTACTCATGATACGGCTCCACTTGCGTATTGTCGGATTATGATTTAAAACCATATAGCCACTATAAGGTCAATAGAGCAGATACCATTTGTTGAGGAGACACCCGATGCGCATTGGTCAGTTGGCGCGGTCCGTAGGGGTTGACACCCAGACCATCCGTTTCTATGAGCGAGAGGGCTTGTTACCACCGCCGGATCGTCAGGACAACGGCTACCGTATTTACACTGAACGGCATGTTGAGCGACTGGCCTT
>NZ_DFMB01000018.1:10035-13099 GCF_002375325.1 Marinobacter sp. UBA3604 | reverse complement strand
GGCTCAGCGAAGGAAGCATGCAGCAGTAGCCTGAGGCATTTATGCCAAGTATTGGGGTAACCAGTGTGGGCGAATCAATATACTTGCGCAGATGTTGAAAATCCGCTTCCTGGCAGATCTTTTCGACAACACGGAGCCTGAGTAGTCGGCAGATGGAGCAAGCACCTCATCATCTCCTGTTTCGTTGAAAAGGCTGCATCAACTGTTGCCAGTAGTTCGTTGGGTAATTCGGCTCTGAAGCAATACCGAGATCCTTAGTGCCGATCGTTCGCTCGGAATCGAAGTAAGCCGTGCCTAAAAAGCGATCAGTCAAGGTGGTAAAAAGCCCGAAGTTCACATCACCCTCTTTTGCCGTATTCAAATGATGGAAACGATGCACGGAGTTGATTGCGAGAACCTTTTTCAGCGGTCCGGTAAAATACGCTACATTCGAGTGTTGCAGTAGCAACTGGAGTACAACTGCAACCACCAACAACATCAGGACATTCTGCGGTACTCCTATAATGAGCAATGGTGTCGTTCCGGCAACTGTTTCTATAAATTGATGCAGTGGATGTTTCATAAGCCCATTAAAGCCGTACAACCGTTTTACGCTGTGATGAATGGCATGTAGGCGCCACAGCAACCGAAGGCGATGACTGGCAAAATGCGCCAGGGTGATACCAATATCAGAAATAAGGATTGCCAACAGCAATTGGAAAACCAGTGGCCAGCTGGAAGGCCAGATCGGTGCCAAAACGAGCAATCCTGCAATTAATGGGAGTACAGCTATGCCAATAACATTAAGCGACTCGTTCATGAGTGCATGGAGCACATCGCGCCGCTGATCCTGTTGAGGCTCATTAAACGCCCGATCATAGGGGATAAGTCTTTCAGTGGCGAAAGAAATCCCTATAAACACCAGGATCAAAAACCCCAGCCAACCGGCGTTGAAGCCTTCGGCAACGAGATAGACAGCAACACCATTACCCACGAGCAAAAACAACGGCAAATACAAAAGCCTAACCAACCACATTACGTTACGGATCATTCCAACAGCCCTCGCTAACTAGAGCGTTCAGCATCTCATGGATGCACGCAGCCAAATTGAACGAAAGAGCTGATTATTCGGATAAAAGCCGTTGAATAACCGTTGGGGAAACGCCAAATGCCTCAGTAACAGACCTGCAGAAATGGGCTTGATCAGAAAATCCCGAAGCAATTGCTGCATCAGTAAGTGACATCTCGCGCGATAACTCAAACCCGGTTAGTAGCTTTAACCACTTTCTATAGCTGCGCAAAGGTAAACCGGTACATTCGGTAAACCAGTGGGAAAAATGGCTTGGAGAAAGGCAAACCATTTTTGCCAACTCGGCTCGTGAGACTGATCGCCCCCCCGATGCTTCGGCATTCAATGCTTCTAAAACGTCGCTCAACCTGCTGTTCGGACCAGATGGCTTACTACCCCGGTATTGTCGCTCGAAAGCTTTCAGTGCAATTAACAGATTTTCGGTGCCAGTAAAGCGAGACAAGCACTCCGAAATGAAATCCTCATCGAGTGCCCGGATGGATCGCTTCGACGGATTTTTGATGTAAGGCAGTAGAGCATTGCAGACATCAAGGTTTGGATCGATGTAAATACACAGTACCCTGGACAGTTTTAATTGATGAGTAACTCCAGCTGGTATCCATAACCCCCTTCCCTCGCACCGTGTTTCACCGGACATGACTTCAACGCTTGCGTCTAAACCGATCACGATTTGATGAGCCCAATGCCTGTGGGGCTTATTGTCTCCCGACTCTCCATGGAAGGCACCCATGCCTGGCTTTATCGCTACGGAGCCAAGCCATGGGTTCAATAAAGTCTTTGTTTTGGTCATTGCCTCATCTCTGCAAAGACAGACTTTCAGTCGGAGTGACCCTCGGCCAGTTCCAAGCCTCGTCAATGGTGCGGGTCATCAAATCCACCATGGCCGGGCTGTCCCATTCCGCGGCACCGACCAGACGGCCAATTTCGCGACCGTCGTGATCAATCAGCAGCGTTGTAGGAACACCTTCTATGCCCAGTGTTGAGGTCGCCAGTGTGGACGGATCAATATACTGGCGAAGATGCTGAATGCTTGTTTCCTGATAGAATTTTTCAACAACGCTGATGCCTGCGTGGTCAACGGACAGCGCGACCACTTCAAATTGCTCGCCGCCCAGTTGAGCCTGGAGTGAGTCAAGCGTCGGCATTTCCTCACGGCAAGGCAGGCACCAGGTGGCCCAGATATTGAGCAAAATCGCCTTACCCTTAAAGTCAGCCAGTGTCAGCGGCCTGCCGTCTTCGTCTTCAAAAGCCAGCTCGGGCAGAGTGCGAGGGGACTCCCAGATCAGGAAACCCTGGGGCCCCACCGACTTCGGAACCTTCCCTGCAGCCATAACTGGGGCGGTCATGGAAATAGCAAGCGCGAAAAGGACTACGGCGATTCCCCGGGCGGCAGATATGCGCTGTTGACTCATTGGACATTTCTCCTGATTACAGTGGTCGGTTTGCTGCCTACATGGCGCCCCACGCGTTACTCGCTCTGTAACAACGCTTCAATACGGCCATGCAGCCGGCTCCAGAACCCATCATCGGCTGCCGCGTTGGGGCCTTTGGCAATGGCTTTCAGGTAGGTCACCAGATGTTCAGGCTTGAATTTCAATCCATGGAACCGAGCCCGCATCTGCCCTTCCGGGTCAATCACGTGGGTTACCACACCATGGACCTGTACACCCTCACCCGTATCCCTGAACTGAACGCCGTACGCTTTGGCAAGTTCGGGCGTCAGTTCAGGTGGTTCCGTCCTGGCTCGGTAGAGGAAGTGCCAGTTGCGGGGATTCAGATCGAAATTCTCGCCGTAGGCACGCATGTTTCTCCGGGTGCCTGCAACATCTTCCCGGTCCGTGGCAATGGTGATGAACACCACCTCTTCACTCAGTCCTTCTTCTTCAACCCCGGTTTGCAACTGCCGGATCAGGTTCATATGCAAAGGGCAGGCCTCGGTACAGCGCGTGTAGAGAAAGTTAAGCACAACGGTTTTGCCGTTTAAGTCGGCAAGGG
>NZ_DFMB01000018.1:9623-9750 GCF_002375325.1 Marinobacter sp. UBA3604 | reverse complement strand
TATCGTCCAGATTCAGCGCAACGGGCAGGTCAGCTGGTGCCAGGCAAACGCCCTCGTCACTGCAGGCCTGTACCCGTACCGTCATGTCTAGCTTGCCTGCCTCTTTCAGCGCGGCGGTCTGTTTTTC
>NZ_DFMB01000018.1:8627-9315 GCF_002375325.1 Marinobacter sp. UBA3604 | reverse complement strand
CCCGTGCGGGCAACTGGTGCCTGAGGGTCAGAACTGGCTTGTTCAGTCTGGGCTGAGCCAGGAGCCTTTCCGGAATTGGTGCCGATCAACATGAACGCCGCGATCGCGATCAGAAAAACCGCTACGCCGGTCAGCAATACCTTGGTTCGGGTTGTCATGGTTCATCTCCAGTATCTAGCGTTGTGAATTCTCGGTACGGTTGATCGCCTCGACCAGGCTGTCGGTATCAAAGAGCCCCGTGAAACGGGCGACAGCGGTGCCGTCAGCGTCAAAAATCGCCGCAAAAGGTAAAGCCTGCCCTCCCGTTGCGGTTAACAATGCGTCTTTTTCGGGATCGCTTGCTGTCACATCAACCTGAATCGGCACCATGCCGGCCCGCGCTACGGCTTCAGCCACAGCGGGCTCTTTATACACGGTGCGCTCCAGGACCTTGCAGTTGATGCACCAATCGGCAGTGAACTCCAGCAAATACGGTGTGTCCCGGGCTTTTGTGTCCGCCAGGAGTTCTGCGGAGTAGGGCTGCCAGACAAGTTCGTCTTCGCCGCTGCCCAACGGAGATGCGAATACCACTGTCACCGCAAGGGCAAGGCCTGTCGCCGTTGCAGTGATCACGCGAACGGCACCGCTCCCCTGAACGAAACGACGGAGACCCCAGACCAGCACCAGCGCCAGCCAGGCCCACCACAGC
>NZ_DFMB01000018.1:0-8341 GCF_002375325.1 Marinobacter sp. UBA3604 | reverse complement strand
ATCGCACTCAACAGCCCGGATACATAGGCTTCAAAGTAACGCCGGCCATGCGCCGAGGCGGCGAATGTCGGGACGGGGATGGGCAGATCGAGCCAGGTAATCACCGCAAACCCGACCATCAACGCAACCAGGACGGCCACGAATAGCGTTGACTGGAACAACGTGCCCCAGTTCCACTGCAGCAGTGCGGTCAGGCCGCCCAGCGTCAGGAAAAAGGTGAGTGTTCCGGCCGTGAATGCCAGCGCGGCCAGCACCCGATGGGACCTCTGGCCGCCCGCCTCCCGAAGGATGGTCCGGACCTTGATGGGGATGGCGGGCAGCACGCAGGGCGTCAGGTTCAGCAGTAGACCTGCCATAACCGCCATCATGATCTGGCCGGCAATGAGCAAAGAAGGCAACTGATCCATCACTCAGCTATCCCCAGCGCCCTTCCCAGCGCTTCCTGCCCAGGCACGCCGGTCTGGCCTTGCCATTGACCACTCGTGTCTTTGAACAGCAGCCCTGGCGTTCCACTGAAACCCAGTTCGGCCATCCACTTGCTGTGCTGCTCAAGCGCCGCCTTGAGGTTCGCCGGTACGGGCGTGAGCTCGGAAATGCCCTCCCCGCTACCATTGTTACCAAAGTTCTCCTCGAACGCCTGGAGCGCTCCGGCCCGATCCTCTGCATTCATGATTGCGGCGGAGAAGCCCAGGCTGGAGGGCTTGAGAAAACCAACCATGACCCAGTGCAACCTGACTTTCCCCTGCGCTACCCAATCTCGGGTTTGCTGCCAGAATTTGTGACAAAAGATGCAATTGGGATCCGCGAACACATAGATTTCCGGGGCATTCTTTCCGCCCTCGCTGACTAAGTGAGTATCCCGGGAAAGCTTCTCGGCAACGGAGGCATACATTGGCTCTGATATATAGCGTGTCGTGTACTGACGAGTCAGATCGGTGCCGTCGCTCTCCAGAAGCGCACCGGAAAAAGTGTAGTCACCGACACCATAGATGATTCCGGCTTTTCCATCCCCGGTCTTTACAACATAACCGGTCACGCCCCCAACTGGTGTGGAGAAGCGTTCAATTACCGTAAAACCGACTTTTTTCTGAAGCGCCTCGATTCCCGGGTCCATCGTTGGTGACGCATACGCGAGAGCCGCAAACAAACTCAAAAAAAGTGCTATCGAAAGCTTACGGAATAGCACGGTCATACCCCGCGCCGGGTGTTCCATACAGAGTGACATCACAGGGACGCTCCCATCTTTATGTATTCATCATTCAACAAGAAGCCACCAGGTGTAGCTGACTACGTGGTGGCATACCGCTAGATCGAACGGCAGGCGCTCGAAGCGAGCCCCCCATGCGATCAAAGGTTCAGGAAATTGCTGAATATTTGGGAGGAAAGGGGTCTGGCCCTGAAAGTACACGGCCAGAATGTGAAGAATGGTCCCAGGGAAAAAGAGAGGACGATAATATCGGCAAATCCAGAATTGCAGATTTGCCGACATGGGAAGAGATACACGTGCTGCTACAGCTACCCTGAGCCAGGAGCCTCGAGCAGTCAGGCATTTCCTGAGCATCCGGCAAAAGGACACAAGCTTCACCCATGGGCTCCACTCCATGAGAAGTCGCAGCACCCACCTGTGAAACAAGGAAATAAGCTGCGAGCAGCATGGCTGTCAGTCCCAAAAGCCGCTTGGTCATTGCATCGAAATCCCGATTACAGAACAGTTACTGCCTTTCACGTGTGGAAAAGCAAGATCCACTGTAACCCACATTGATGGAGGCGCCAAGCACACAGAAACTACTCATCCTCGCGCCTCCATTCTCTTCCATTGACAAAATATGACTAAGCCTACACTCACAAGCTCCTCCGGATTTTACTGCTGGAACACGCTCTTTCGCCCCCGACGTCGGGCCAAAAGCAGCTTGGCAACAATCGGTAACAGGGTAATGCCACTGACCAGGATCAGAAGCCCGGTCACCACCCCGGACTCAGATGCCATGAGCAAGCCACCAAACGCTGTGATCAAATACGCTGTCGGAATAACACCGGCCAGAGTTGCGACCACGAATCGCCAGAACGCGATCGGTGTCAGGCCGGCTGCATAGCTGACGGCATCGAAGGAGATAAAGGGCACCAATCGCGACGCAAAAATGACAAGCATCAACCCGCCCTGGGAGCGGTCCTTGCCCAGCCAATTCAATACCGGACGTACCCGCCTCCAGCGATGGATAACGTCGTACCCCAAGGATCGAGCAATGGCGAAAGCGATCAGTGCGCCGGCCTCAGCACCGATAACCACGATCACTGTTCCCCATAGCGATCCATACACCGCACCGGCAACCATGGCGATCGGGGCGCTGGGGATCGGGCTCAGGACAATGGCCGTGATCATCAGGCCAATGATACCCACCGGCCCCCAATACCCCAGTTGGTCAATCCATTCCGACAAGGCCGCCTTGTTGGTCACGGCGGTCAATGCTCCGGTCTCCAGCATGACCCAATAGATCGCAGCCAGTGCAGCCAGCAAGAGCAGAACCCCGGCTACTTTTGCTTTTGCGTTCGGTCTAACTCCCATGCCTGCCATGGGTACCCGATGAAATTCATGCTTCAGGGTGGTAGTCATAATCTCCTCTGGCGTTCTTACTCGCGCGTCCAGAATCGTCCCTGTTTGTCGAAAACAGGTACTTGCCGAGGGCTGCGACGCCAAGTACCAGGGCGACGATGAGCAAAAGGGATATCAACCCCATTCCCGCCATTCCAAACATGCATGCCTCATTTGTCATCATGTCAATCTCCTGATTCTGTGTGCCAGGCCTCTTAGGAGACGCTGGCCTGTGCGGCTCCGCTTTCGCTGATATTGCTCGCCGCGGAGCCTCCGCTATTGGATTTGAACCGGCCCAGCCGGAGGGAATTGGTCACCACAAATACACTGGAAAGGCTCATAGCACCCGCAGCCAGCATGGGGTTGAGCAGGTAACCGGTAAACGGGAACAGAACACCTGCGGCTACGGGGATCAGTGCCAGATTGTATCCGTAGGCCCAGACAAAATTGCCGAGGATCGTTTTGCGGGTGCGCCGGGAGAGCGCTGCAGCATCCACGATGCCCCGGAGGTCGCCGCGCATCAGAACCACGTCGCCGGCCTCGATGGCAATGTCGGTACCGGTGCCGATGGCGATACCCACATCGGCTTGCGCCAGGGCCGGTGCGTCATTGATACCGTCACCCACAAAAGCAACCCGGGCACCTTCCTCTTGCAGGCGCTTCACTTCGGCCGCTTTCTGGTCCGGCAATACCTCCGCAAGTACCCGTTCGATGCCGGCTTGCCGCGCAATCGCCTCGGCGGTGGCGCGATTGTCACCGGTGAGCATGGCCACGCTGAGCCCTGATGACTTGAGCGCAGCAATCGCTTCCACCGAGCCGTTCTTGAGCGGATCGGCCACGGCAATCAGCGCGGCGAGGCGTCCGTCGACGGCAACATACAGCGGGGATTTGGCTTTTTCAGCAAGTGACACCGCATCGTCGGCGACGCTGGCCAGGTCGATACCGAGGCGGCGCATATAACGGTCCGCGCCCACATTGATCCGGCGTCCGGCCACCTGTGCCTGGATGCCGTAGCCCGGCTCCGCCTGGAATTCACTGATCGCGGGTAACGTGAGGCCCCGATCCCTTGCGCCCTTGACGATGGCTTCCCCGATGGGATGTTCACTTTCGGTCTCTACAGCCGCAACCCAGGCCAGGACCTCATCCTCGCGGCCTTCCACCAGTATGAAATCTGTCAGCTCAGGCTGGCCCCGAGTCAGGGTGCCGGTTTTATCGAGGACGATGGTGTCCATCCGAGACAGTGTCTCCAGGGCCGCGCCTTTGCGGAACAGCACGCCCATTTCGGCGCCCTTACCGGTTCCGACCATAATAGCTGTTGGCGTGGCCAGGCCCATCGCGCAGGGACAAGCAATCAGCAGCACACTGACCGTTGTCACGAAGGCAAAAGACAGTGCCGGGGCAGGCCCGAAGCTGAACCAGGTGATGAACGTCAGAATCGCGAGCACAATCACAATGGGAACGAAAATTCCCGCTATCTTGTCGGCCAGCGCCTGAATCGGGGGTTTATCAGCCTGAGCCGATTCCACCATTCTGATGATCTGTGCCAGAACGGTGTCCGCACCCACCCGGGTCGCCCGGAACGTCAGGGAACCGTTCTTGTTAATGGTTCCACCCACCAGCTCGGCGTCTTTCTGCTTGGCCACGGGAACGGGCTCGCCGCTGATCATGGACTCGTCCACGTAGGATTGGCCTTCTTCCACCACGCCATCAACAGGAACCCGTTCTCCCGGGCGCACCTGGATACGGTCACCAGGTACTACGGCTTCGATGGGCACTTCGACGACGTCCCCGTCCCGAATGACACGGGCGGTCTTCGCCTGCAGTTGCAGAAGTTTTTTGATTGCCTCCGACGTCCGGCCTTTGGCGACGTGCTCGAAGTAGCGTCCCAGCAGAATGAGCGTCACGATCACCGCCGCCGCCTCAAAATAGCTCTGAGCCGTGCCTGCAGGAAAGAAACCCGGAACGAATAATGCCGCCACCGAGTAGAAATACGCGGCACTGGTTCCGATCATGACCAGGCTGTTCATGCCGGGGCTGGCATGACGCAGTTCAACGTAACCGGAGCGGAAAAATCTAGCCCCAGCGTAAAACATTACGGGCGTGGTCAGCAGCCATTCCACGGCCATCCAACCGCGATGGGGCAGGAGGCTTGCATATAGAGCCTCCAGAGCAGGAATTATCTTGCCCATGGCAATCAGAACTACCGGGATAGTCAGAGCTGCAGCGAAGAGCACTTTCCGGCGGAGGTCGATGCCCTCCCTGTCCTGCTCTTCCGTTTCGCTACTGGCGTCCGGCTCCTGAGGCTCATATCCCGCATCGCGGATCGCCTGATGAATTTGCGGCACTGACAGGGTGTCAGACAGGAACTCCACAAACGCTTTCCGGGTAGTCAGATTGACACTGGCCTTAACCATGCCGGGTTGCTTGTTCAATGACTGCTCAATCCGGGATACGCAGGAGCCGCAGCTCATGCCGACGACCGGAATCTCAGCCGACTGTAGCCGTGGCTGGTAACCCGCCTCCTTAATCGAGTCGATTAGCATGGCCGGCGTGGTAGGCTGGTCAAATTCCACGGTGGCTTTTCCGGTCGCCAGATTCACCTGGGCTTCCGCAACGCCGGGCTCACCCATGAGCGCCTTTTCAATCCGCCCGACGCACGAAGCGCAAGACATTCCATCAACACGAATCTCTATTCGTTGCATACCCGTTTGGCTCCTCGGCACAGCTAACTCCGTGCCTTTAATCAGTTCATTCGCAGGCAACTGGCAGCGTCACCCTCGCTGGGCTATGGCTTCGACAATCGGGCAGCCGTCCATGGGTCCTTCACCGGAGCATTCCTCCAGGGTTTCCGACAGGACGGCCTCAATGCGGGACAGGCTCTGAATCTGATGCCGGATTTTTTCCAGTTGCTTCTTTGCAATTCGCTTGGCCTCGGCGCGGTCGCCATTGGCGTCCTGAAGCATCAGGAGTTCGCGAATCTCATCAAGGGTGAAACCCCATTGCTTGGCGTGGATGATGAATTGCAGCCTGGCGATCGCATCCTCGGGGTAACGACGATAATTCGATTGGGTTCGGGCAGGCTCTGGCATGAGATTTTCCCGCTCGTAAAAGCGAATGGCATGGCTGGCCACGCCGCTTTTTTCAGAGAGTTCGCCGATATTGAACGTTTTCATTCCTGCACCTCAAAACGAGTGGTCAATGACTTATCCTAACCATAACCTTAAAGTAAACTTTAAGGTCAAGGTATTTTTCATGCATTGTCAGATCGGGGGCGATGCACCAAACTGGGCCAAGGCCCCGCTTTAAATCAAGTGGGGCAAAAAGACGGAGACACTGTAATGAAGGTTTTTGAAAGGCTGGTTACGCTGATGATAGGACTTTTCCTGCCCCTTTTCGCATTCGCTGATGGGCCCGGGCGCATGGGAGAAGGCATGATGGGTGGCAACATGATGCAGGGCATGGGCGGTATGGGGCTATTCATGATGATGATAATGATTCTTCTGGTTGTGCTATTGATACTGGCGATTCTGGCACTGATCAAATACCTGAGGAACAAGTGATGAGCAGGGAAAAAAGTGTCCATAGGCGCACGGTCCTTCGGGCTGCGGCGGGCACCGGCGTCCTTCTCACGTTGTCGCCGGGACTTCTGCTTACCGGGTGTGATGGAGGGGTAAAAGCGGTTGAATCGGAAACGCTCGGCCTTGATTCCGATGAATACGATGTTGAACTGAATCTTCACGCCATGCCCGATTCGGTGCCCATTCTTCCGGGCGCCCCCAGTGAAGTGTGGCGCTATAGGGCGGAATTGCTGAAAGGCCCGCAAAACACAGTCACCGAAAACCCGGACAGTTACCTCGGCCCAACGATCCGGCTGCGCCACGGCCAGACCGTCAAAATCCATATTCACAATGAGCTGCCAGAGGACACCACCGTCCACTGGCACGGGCTTCATGTGCCTTCCGACGTAGACGGACAACCAAGACTTCCGATCCGCCCAGGCGAGACAATGACTGTAGGCTTTGAGGTACTGGACCGGGCCGGACTGTTCTGGTACCACTCCCATGCCCATGGCAAGCAGGGCGGTCGCGTGGGATTTCAGAGTTACGCGGGCCTGGCCGGGCTCCTGATCGTTGAAGATGAAGAGGAAGCGGGCCTCAAATTGCCGTCGGGCGATAACGAGCTGTTACTGGTGCTTCAGGACCGCACCTTTGCTGGTAACAATGAACTGGTTTACATGGGCGGTGGCATGGGGTCCATGATGGATCGTATGCACGGTTTTATCGGGGATAGAGTGCTGGCTAACGGGGCACCTCCAACCACCCGTAAGGTTGCCACCCGCCCATACAGAATTCGGGTTCTCAATGGGTCCAACGCCCGCATCTACAAACTGGCCTGGAGCGACGGGCGACCTGTCACCGTTATCGGTGCAGACGGCGGCCTTCTTCAGGAACCGGAAGACAGGCCTTACGCCGTGCTGGCTCCGGCTCAGCGGCTTGATATCTGGGTCGACCTTTCCGAGTTCCAGCCGGGTGATGCGCTGGAGCTTATCAGTGACCGTTTCCGGGCAGGCATGATGGGCGGAATGGGAATGATGGGCAGCAACGCCCTGCCCCTCGGCAGCCGATTCCCCCTGGCCAGGCTGGAGGTGGCCGAGTCAGTAGAGGCCAGCGAACCTTTACCGGCACAGCTAGGTGTGCAGCGGCAAAAAATACCGGTAAACCGCAATACGCGAATCCGGTCGTTCGAGTTAAGCCCGGTGATGATGCGGGGATTTGCCATAAATGGCCGGCGGTTTGACGGAACGAATGTCGCGGATGACGAAAAAGTCCGCCTTGGTGACACGGAAATCTGGGAATTCCACAACAGCACACCAATGCCTCACCCGATGCATATTCATGGCTTGCAGTTCAATGTTGTAGGGCGACGAGGCGGCAACTCGGACAGTTTACAGCAGGGCCTGGTAGACAGTGGCTGGCACGACACGGTTCTGGTCATGCCCCGTGAAACGGTTCAGGTGGCGATGAAATTCGAGCGCTTTGACGGCCTTTACATCTACCACTGTCATAACATGGAACATGAAGATGCAGGAATGATGCGCTATTTTCAGGTGCAAGGCTAAACGCCACGACATCCCTCTTAGCGCACACTCATTGTCAGAATGCTTTCGTCGAGCGTGAAGCATCCGAGACCCTGGACTGAGAAGCCACCGACTGGACATCACCAGCCTCGCCCGCCTGTTCAACTGCGGTCACCGAGCCTTTCTTGTCCTTGGATTTGTTCATGCACAACCCCAGGCCACACATGATCAGACATGGCAGGAGGAAGATCAATATAGGCGCGACCCCGAGCAGCACAAGCGTATCCCAGCCAAAAACCAGTCCGGCGGTGACACCAATGGCACCTAACACCCACCAGCGCCGTGACCCTGTCAGCAATCCCATAAGCCCTCGTGAGCCGGTATCCTGGTTCGTCTTGCCCTTTTCGTCACAGTTCGATTTGTTACAGCAACTCATTATAATTCCTCCCATTTTCCAGAACCGATCTCTGTCACTTAGGTTCACCGCTGTAGCGGCGAATAGCCCTGCAACCAGAGATTTCAAAAATAACGTTGAAGTAAAGTTTAAGGTCAAGCGTTTTGTAAAAAAAACGGATAGGCCTTACTACGCGATTTTGAATTTCCAGAAAGTAATGGCAGTGGCATAAAAAACTGCTAGGATCTGGTGAACGATGTGTAGTTGCCCCCGCTAAACC
>NZ_DFMB01000016.1:407-19137 GCF_002375325.1 Marinobacter sp. UBA3604 | reverse complement strand
GGGTTCGTCAGCAATCTGAGCCCCCGCTTAGCGGGGGCTTTTTGTAACTAAGTCTAGAATGGTATGTCGTCGTCGAAGTCATCAACCGGTTCCGGCATGCTGCCTTGTGACGGCTGACTGTACCCCCCGCCTCCGGATTGCTGCCCAGACGGGCCTGCGGCTGCTGGCGCGGCATTGCCTGCTTGCTGCGGACGGCCAGCGGGAGCACCCTGGCTCATGCCGCCGCCTTCACCACCACGACTGTCGAGCATCTGCATCTGGCCGTTAATGTCCACCACTACCTCGGTGGTGTAGCGATCCTGACCGTCCTGCCCCTGCCACTTGCGCGTCTGTAACTTACCCTCGATGTAGACCTTTGAGCCCTTACGCAGGTACTGACCAGCCACCTCGGCAATCTTGCCGAACATCACAATCCGGTGCCACTCGGTTTTCGGCACCAACTGGCCTGTTTGCCTGTCCTTGTAACTTTCATCGGTTGCAAGGTTGAGGTTCACCACCGCATTGCCATTCGGGGTATAGCGGGTTTCCGGGTCCTGCCCCAGATTCCCAATCAGAATAACCTTGTTTACGCCTCGTGCCATGATCTGCTCCTGACTCTGTTTTCAGGGATGGCCTGCCTTCCCTGCAGGCCTCCGAATTTCAAGATTGGCTGCCCTGCCGGACAAACGAAAAGCCCGCAAGCGACAGCTCATCAAATGTTTGACGATCCACCTTCAGGTAGGCGGTTTTCGCCTCTTCCAGGATGACAACATCCTGCACCCCGGGGATGCCTCTCAGCGTGTCATCAATCTCATCAAACTGACTGTAAACCACAGGCTGCAACTGTACCACGAAACTGGTGGTATGGCCCGGGGTCGACATCGTCAACGCCACCGCGAGCCATATCAGCAGCGCACCTACCATAAACCAAAGCACGCCCTGAAGACCCAACTGCTCGAGCAGAATACCACCAACCGCCCCACCCAGAAACGCCCCAAAAAATTGCGACGTGGAATAGACCCCCATAGCAGTGCCTTTTGCCGCTGCCGGCGATTCTTTGCTGACCAGAGACGGCAAACTGGCCTCCAGCAGGTTAAACGCCATAAAGAAGAAGAACAGCACACCCCAGGCCATCGCAAGTCCACCACCAAGCGCGCCAACACAAGCGGTTGATAGGGCAAGCAGCGCGATGGCACCACAAAAAACAGGTTTCATCCGGCGCTTTTTCTCCCCAACGATAATAAACGGCACCATGGCAAAGAAAGAGGCCACCATAACCGTCAGGTAGAACCACCAGTGTGACGAAGCGGGAAGCCCCAGCCGATCCTGAAGCAGGGTTGGAAATACCAGGAACATCGCGGTCAACACCAGGTGTAATGCAAAAATTCCGAAATCCAGCCTCAGCAGTCGGCCATCAGACAGGACGGTTTGCAACATTGCCCTGGCCGGATGGGTATCCGCACTGGACTTGTGCTCATGGGGTGTTGGCACCACGCGATTGACGATCATTATTGCCACCAACGCGAGTACGGCAGTGGCATAAAAAATGCCGGACAAACCAGAGACAGACCCCAGCAAGGGCCCCAGAACCAGCGATACAGAAAATGACAGGCCGATGGAGATGCCGACCGTTGCCATAGCCTTGGTCCGCTCCTCCTCCCGCGTCAGATCACTCAATAACGCCATCAAAACACTGGCGATGGCGCCCGCGCCCTGAAGAATCCGACCAGCGATTACAACGTATATGGAGTCTGTGGAGGCTGCCAGCAAACTGCCTGCGGCGAAAAGTACCAGCCCGATGTAGATCATCCGTTTACGGCCAACGCGATCAGACAGCATGCCAAACGGAATCTGCAGCAGCGCCTGGCTCAGACCATAGGCACCGATGGCCAGACCAATCAGCGCCGGTGTTGCGCCGTCAAGATCACTGCCAAGAAGCACGAACACTGGCATCACCATAAAGAGCCCAAGCATCCGCATGGCATACACAGATGCCAGTGCTGCAACAGAGCGTCTTTCCAGTGAATTCATGAGATGCCTGACCTGTTACTGTGTCCGGAAACGAGGGTTCAGAAGGGGCACATGCCCTTCAGGAAATCGCCGCGCATTGTAACAGAAGCCATGCAGGCAGGGCATTGTGCATTTACCTGCTTAAAAGTCCCGGGCACTTGGCCGGCCGGGGGCCAAACACGGTATAATTTGCGTTTTTTCCGACTGCGAGGTGTTATGGACCATATCCAGATCAAAGGGGCACGAACCCACAATCTGAAGAACATTGACCTGGATATGCCGAGGGACAAGCTGATCGTTATCACCGGGCTGTCCGGCTCTGGCAAATCTTCTTTGGCGTTTGACACGCTTTACGCCGAGGGACAGCGTCGGTACGTGGAATCACTGTCCACCTACGCAAGGCAGTTTCTGTCGATGATGGAAAAGCCAGACGTGGATCATATTGAAGGCCTGTCGCCGGCCATTTCGATCGAGCAGAAGAGCACCTCCCACAACCCCCGTTCTACCGTCGGCACCATCACCGAAATCTACGACTACCTTCGCCTGCTGTTTGCCCGCGCTGGCGAGCCCCGCTGCCCGGATCACGATCTGCCACTAGAGGCCCAGACTGTAAGCCAGATGGTGGATCAGGTGTTGGCCATGCCCGATGACAGCAAGCTGATGATCCTCGCTCCGGTCATCCGTGACCGCAAGGGGGAGCACCTGCAGGTCATCGACACGATGCGCAGCCAGGGCTTTATCCGCCTGCGGGTGGACGGCCGTGTTTACGATATCGATGACGTTCCAACACTGGACAAGAAACGGAAGCACCAGATTGACGTGGTGGTCGACCGCTTCAAGGTCAAACCGGGGCTTGAGCAACGGCTTGCCGAGAGTTTTGAAACCGCTCTGGGCCTGGCTGATGGCATCGCGCTCGTTGCCCCCATGGATAATGAGGGAAACGAACATACGTTTTCTGCCCGCTACGCGTGTACCCAGTGCGGATACGCCATCAGCGAGCTGGAACCGAGACTGTTTTCCTTCAACAACCCTGCCGGCGCCTGCCCGACTTGCGATGGCCTGGGCGTCAAGCAATTCTTCGATGCCGAAAAGATCGTCCAGCACCCAGAGGCCACCCTTGCCGAGGGCGCCATCAAGGGCTGGGACCGCAGGGCCGTGTACTATTTCCAGATGCTGACCAGTGTGGCCGAACATTACGACATCAACATGGACACTCCCTGGGAGGACCTGCCGGAGGATTTTCGTCAGGCGCTGCTCTACGGCACGGGAACCGAAGACGTCCCATTCCGCTATGTAAACTCGCGCGGCCACATCATGGAGAAGGCCCATCCTTTTGAGGGCATCCTGCCAAACCTCGAGCGCCGCTACCGGGAAACCGAATCACAGAGCATGCGAGAGGAACTGGCCCGCAACCTCAGCACGCAGCCCTGCAAAGAGTGCGGCGGCTCACGACTGCGACGCAGCGCCCGGCATGTGTTTGTTGAGAAGAACAACATCTCGGACGTCACCCACATGCCTGTCGGCGACGCCCATGACTATTTCGGACAACTTGCCCTTCCTGGCCGCAAGGGCGAAATTGCCGAAAAAATCCTCAAGGAAGTTCGTCAGCGACTGCAATTCCTCGTTAACGTTGGCCTGGAATACCTGACCCTTGAACGCAGCGCCGATACACTCTCCGGCGGCGAAGCCCAGCGCATACGGCTGGCGAGCCAGATCGGTGCCGGCCTTGTGGGCGTCATGTACATTCTCGATGAACCATCCATTGGCCTGCACCAACGGGATAACGATCGCCTACTGGCCACACTGTTCCATCTGCGGGATCTGGGCAATACCGTTATCGTTGTCGAGCACGACGAAGACGCCATCCGGGCTGCGGATCACGTGATCGATATCGGGCCGGGTGCAGGCGTGCACGGTGGCCACATCATTGCCCAAGGCACGCCCGAAGACATCATCGCCTCCAAGGGCTCCCTCACCGGGCAGTACTTGTGCGGCGAAAAAGAGATCGCGATCCCTGAACAACGCCATAGCCGGAAGGGTAAACCACTGGTACTGGCAGGCGCGACCGGAAACAACCTGCAAGGTGTCACATTAACCTTACCGCTGGGTGTTATGACGTGTGTCACCGGCGTTTCGGGCTCCGGCAAGTCCACGCTGATCAACAGCACCCTGTATCCGGTGTGTGCTGCAAAGCTCAACAAAGCCACTAGCCTGAGCCACGCGCCCTATGAATCCCTGAAAGGGCTGGACCAGCTCGACAAAGTCATCGACATCGACCAGAGCCCCATAGGCCGGACACCCCGCTCCAACCCGGCGACCTACACCGGACTGTTCACTCCGATACGTGAACTGTTTGCAGGCACCCAGGAAGCCCGTTCCCGCGGATACAAACCGGGCCGTTTCAGCTTCAACGTTAAGGGCGGTCGTTGTGAGGCCTGTCAGGGCGACGGCGTGATCAAGGTAGAAATGCACTTCCTGCCGGACGTGTATGTCCCCTGCGATGTCTGCAAAGGCAAGCGCTACAACCGCGAAACTCTGGAGGTCCGATACAAGGGCAAGAGCATTCACGAAGTGCTGGAGATGACCGTAGAAGAAGCCCGCGAATTTTTCGACCCGGTTCCGTTCCTCGCCCGCAAGCTGCAAACGCTGATGGACGTCGGGCTATCGTATATCCGCCTCGGGCAAAGTGCAGTCACCCTTTCCGGAGGCGAGGCCCAGCGCGTCAAACTGGCCAAGGAACTGTCCAAGCGCGATACCGGCAAGACACTCTACATTCTTGATGAGCCCACTACCGGCCTGCACTTCTACGACATCCAGCAACTACTGACCGTACTGCAGCGACTTCGTGATCATGGCAACACCATCGTGGTGATCGAGCACAACCTGGATGTGATCAAGACGGCGGACTGGATCATTGACCTTGGGCCCGAAGGCGGCTCCGGTGGCGGTCAGATCATTGCGGAAGGGACGCCAGAGCATGTTGCTGCAGAGACGGGGTCACATACCGGGCGGTACCTGAAGGGCGTCTTGGCCCAGAATCGGAAATAAACACTACAAGTGATGAGACAAAAAAAACCGGAGGGATTAACCTCCGGTTTTTTATGGGCTTGGCGAAAAACTTAATCTTCGCTTTCGTCCACTTCTTCTGCTTCGATGTCCAGCGGACGACCAACCAGCTCCACAAATGCCATGGGGGCATTGTCGCCGGCACGGAAGCCACACTTCAGGATACGAAGGTAACCACCCGGACGCTCGTTGTAACGGGGACCAAGCTCATTGAACAGCTTGGCAACCGCCGCATCGTCACGCAGGCGAGAAAACGCCAGACGACGATTCGCGACCGAATCATTCTTTGACAGCGTGATCAAAGGCTCCGCTACCCGGCGAAGTTCTTTCGCTTTCGGGAGCGTAGTTTTGATCAGCTCGTGTTCAACCAGTGACGCAGTCATGTTACGGAACATGGCCTTGCGATGCGCACTGGTCCTGCTGAACTTACGACCACTCTTACGATGACGCATTGCTCTGATTCCTTACCTTAAACTAATCGGCGATTAACCGCCCAGGACCCGATCGTCGCCACGAAGGCTAGCCGGCGGCCAGTTATCAAGACGCATACCCAGTGACAGACCGCGGGACGCGAGCACGTCCTTGATCTCAGTAAGCGACTTTTTACCAAGGTTAGGCGTCTTCAGCAGCTCAACTTCAGTGCGCTGAATCAGATCGCCGATGTAGTAAATATTCTCAGCTTTCAAGCAGTTAGCTGAACGCACTGTCAATTCCAGATCATCAACCGGACGCAGGAGAATCGGATCAATTTCTTCCTCTTCCTCAACACGCTCGGGTTCTTTCTCGTGATCGAAATCAACAAACACGGCCAGTTGTTGCTGGAGGATGGTCGCGGCCCGGCGAATCGCTTCTTCCGGGTCGATCGTACCATTGGTTTCCAGATCAATAACCAGCTTGTCCAGGTCGGTGCGCTGTTCTACCCGTGCACTTTCCACGGCGTAGGCAACACGGCGGACCGGACTGAAAGTTGCGTCCAGTTGCAGGCGTCCAATGGCGCGAGTTTCGTCCTCGTCCAGACCCCGCTGATCAGCAGGCTCATAGCCGCGACCACGGGCAACCTTCAGACGCATGTTCACTTCACCATTGGCACTCAGGTGACAGATCACATGTTCCGGGTTGGTGATCTCGACATCGTGATCCAGCTTGATATCACCGGCAGTGACAACGCCCGGGCCTTTCTTGCTGAGGGTTACCTCGGCATCGTCCCGGCCGCCCATTTTCACGGCCACGCCTTTAAGATTCAAAAGAATCTCAATGACGTCTTCCTGAACACCTTCGATCGCGCTGTACTCGTGCAACACGCCGTCGATCTGTGCCTCGGTAATGGCACAGCCCGGCATTGAGGACAAGAGTATCCGACGCAGTGCGCTACCAAGAGTATGACCGAAGCCCCTTTCCAGAGGCTCCAGGGTCACTTTGGCGCGCATGGCGCTTGATTCTTTCACGTCAATGGTACGAGGTGTCAATAACTCATGTACTGAACGCTGCATAGACGCCCCTAATTGCTCTCGTTGCTAACTGGGCTTTACTTGGAGTAAAGCTCGACGATGAGGTTCTCGTTGATGTCGGCCGGCAATTCAGTGCGCTCGGGCACTGACCTGTAAACGCCGGACATCTTGCTGGCGTCGACCTCTACCCAGCTCACCGGTGCGCGGCTGGAAGACAGATCCAGCGCGCCTTTAACGCGAAGCTGGTTTTTTGCCTTCTCACGCACGCTCACAACATCACCCGGACGGACCTGATAAGACGGGATGTTCACCAGCTTATCGTTGACCAGGATCGCTTTGTGAGAAACGAGCTGACGGGACTCAGCACGGGTAGAACCAAAACCCATGCGATAGACAACGTTATCAAGACGGCCTTCCAGCAGCTGCAACAGGTTCTCACCGGTTGCACCCTTGATGCGGGCGGCCTCTTTGTAATAGTTGCGGAATTGCTTCTCCAGCACGCCGTAGATACGACGGACTTTCTGTTTTTCACGAAGCTGTACGCCATATTCGGACAGACGACCGCGACGCGCGCCGTGCATACCCGGCGGAGTCTCGATGTTGCACTTTGAATCGAGCGCGCGAACACCGCTCTTCAGAAAAAGATCTGTCCCTTCACGACGAGACAGCTTGCACTTCGGGCCTATGTAACGAGCCATAATTCACTGTCTCCTGTGTTAGACGCGGCGCTTTTTGGGCGGACGACAACCGTTATGGGGAATCGGCGTCACATCAGTGATGTTAGTGATCTTGTAGCCGCACGCGTTCAGCGCACGAACCGCAGATTCACGTCCGGGCCCCGGACCTTTAACCTCTACGTCCAGGTTTTTAAGGCCGTATTCAGCAGCCGCATTACCGGCTCTTTCAGCTGCTACCTGCGCAGCAAAAGGTGTACTCTTGCGTGACCCACGGAAACCGGACCCACCAGAAGTGGCCCAGGACAATACGTTGCCCTGACGGTCAGAAATGGTCACGATAGTGTTGTTGAAGGACGCGTGAATGTGCGCGACGCCATCAACAACCGTCTTTTTCACCTTTTTACGGGTACGTGTACCTGGCTTTGCCATGTTTGCCTACCTGTTACTTACGAATAGGTTTGCGAGGACCTTTACGGGTGCGGGCGTTGGTCTTTGTGCGCTGGCCACGGACAGGGAGTCCATGACGGTGGCGCAGACCACGGTGGCAACCGAGATCCTTCAAACGCTTAATGTTCATCTGAACTTCACGACGCAGATCGCCTTCAACGGCCAGCTTGCCTACTTCTGTACGAAGTGATTCAAGCTGCTCGTCGGACAGGTCCTTGACCTTGACGTCCGGCTTAACACCGGTTGCATCGCAAAGCTTCTGGGCTGCTGTCTTACCGACTCCAAAAATGTAAGTCAGAGAGATAACAGCATGTTTGTGATCGGGTATATTGACACCGGCTATACGTGCCATCCAAATTACTCCGCGTTCAAAGCTTTGCTGTGTGAATTTTCCGCCACTATAAAAGGGCGCGAAATAATAGCGCCTGACCCCACCTGAGGTCAAGCGCCATTAATCGTACCCTTTACAATGTCAGTGCTGAATCCGTAAGGATTAACCCTGACGCTGCTTGTGGCGAGGCTCCGAGCAAATGACTCGTACTGAGCCATTGCGACGAATTACTTTGCAGTTACGGCAAATTTTCTTTACCGAAGCGCGTACTTTCATTGTCGACTCCAGTTTTCAAGGGGAACGAAATTATCCGTTCCGACCATAGCCCTTGAGATTGGACTTCTTCATCAACGAATCATATTGATGAGACATCAGGTGCGACTGAACCTGAGCCATGAAATCCATCACCACGACTACAACAATCAGCAGAGACGTGCCGCCCAGATAGAACGGTACATTCCCGGCAACCATCAGAAACTGAGGGAACAGGGACACTGCTGCAATGTACATTGCACCGAACAGAGTCAGGCGGGTCAGCACACCATCAATATACTTGGCAGTCTGATCGCCCGGACGAATGCCCGGAATAAACGCGCCTGAGCGCTTGAGGTTATCCGCAACTTCTTTCGGGTTATACATCAACGCTGTATAGAAGAAGCAGAAGAAAACGACTGCTGCTGCGAACAGAATGATGTATAGCGGCTGGCTAGGTGCCAATGCCTGGGAAATATCACTCAGCCATTCCATGCCCTCGCCCTGACCGAACCACTGCCCCAGCGACGCCGGGAACAGCAGAATGGAGGAAGCGAAGATCGGCGGAATAACGCCTGCCATATTCACTTTTAAAGGCAAATGGCTGGACTGCTGAGCAAATACCCGCCGGCCTTGCTGGCGCTTCGCGTAATTGATCGTCAGTCGACGCTGACCACGCTCCATAAACACCACGAAGCCAATTACAGCAACCGCCAGGATACCAATACCCAGAACCACCAACAGACTCATCTCGCCGTTACGCGCTTGCTCCAGGGTCTGCCCTATGGCACCTGGAAGGCCAGCAACAATACCGGCAAAAATCAGCAGGGAAATCCCGTTGCCGACGCCGCGCTCGGTGATCTGCTCACCCAACCACATCATGAACACGGCACCACTGACAAAGGATACCACAGCCACAAAGTGGAAGCTGAAGCTGTCGTTGAAGGTCACACCCTGGGATGCCAGCCCGACAGAAATACCAAAGCCCTGAACCAGGGCCAGGATAACCGTACCATACCGCGTGTACTGGCTTATCTTGCGACGGCCAGCTTCACCCTCCTTCTTCAGTTGCTCCAGCGTCGGACTGACCGCTGTCATCAACTGCATAATAATAGAGGCTGAAATATACGGCATGATACCAAGTGCGAAGATACTCATCCGCTCAAGCGCACCACCGGAAAACATGTTGAACATGCTCAGGATTGTGCCCTGGTTCTGTTCAAACAGTGCCGCCAGACGGTCGGGGTTAATACCCGGCACCGGGATGTGGGCACCGATCCGGTACACCAGCAATGCCAGGAAGACGAACCAGAGCCGCGATCGCAGCTCTGCCAGTCCTTTACCCGCGCCCGCAGGCAATGATGCGTTCTTGGCCATTTAGTCCTCGACTCGCCTTAGTCTTCGACTTTACCGCCCGCGGCAGTGATCGCCTCGCGTGCGCCTTTGGTCACCTTCAGACCCTTGACAGTCACTGCGCGGCTCAGTTCGCCGGACAGAATAACCTTCGCTTCACGAATTTCTTCGCGAACGATGTCAGCCTTCTTCAGGGCCTCGAGATCAGCTACGTCACCGTCGACTTTCGCCAGTTCGTTCAGACGAATTTCAGCCACATAGCGCTGCTGGCGCGAGGTGAAACCGAATTTCGGCAGACGACGGGCCAACGGCTGCTGGCCGCCCTCGAAACCAGGCGCGACACTGCCGCCGGAACGGGCCTTAAGACCCTTGTGACCACGACCACCGGTCTTGCCGAGGCCGCTACCGATACCGCGACCCACGCGCTTGGCGGCAGGACGTGAACCAGGCTCCGGACTAAGTTCGTTCAGACGCATCTTAGTTCTCCTCTACCTGCACCAGGTAGTTAACCCGGTTGATCATCCCGCGGATGGAAGGGGTATCTTCCACTTCCACGGTGTGACCGATTTTACGGAGACCCAGGCCCTTGACGCACAGCTTGTGCTTGGGCTGACAGCCGATGGGGCTGCGGGTCAGTGTTACTTTGATCGTTTTTGCGTTCGCCATGACTTCAACCCAGAATCTCTTCCACGGATTTACCGCGCTTGGCTGC
This sequence comes from Marinobacter sp. UBA3604, assembly GCF_002375325.1. Classification (NCBI taxonomy): domain Bacteria; kingdom Pseudomonadati; phylum Pseudomonadota; class Gammaproteobacteria; order Pseudomonadales; family Marinobacteraceae; genus Marinobacter; species Marinobacter sp. UBA3604. Next base: position 8,862 of record NZ_DFMB01000016.1, on the reverse strand, counting down.
AATATCTTCAGGCGCTTGAGTTGCCTGGAGACCCTTGATGGTGGAACGTACCACGTTCACCGGGTTGGTGGACCCGTAACACTTGGACAGTACGTTCTGCACACCCGCTACTTCCAGTACGGCACGCATAGCGCCGCCGGCGATGATACCGGTACCTTCTGATGCAGGCTGCATGTAGACCTTGGAACCACCATGCTGCGCTTTAACCGCGTACTGCAGGGTATTTCCGTCAAGCGGGATGTCGACCATGTTCTTGCGTGCAGCTTCCATCGCTTTCTGGATCGCAACCGGCACTTCACGCGCCTTGCCACGACCGAAACCAACGCGTCCTTTACCATCACCCACTACAGTCAGTGCAGTGAAGGCAAAAATACGACCGCCCTTAACAACCTTGGCGACGCGATTGACCTGAACCAGCTTCTCCTGGAGCTCAGGCGCCTTCTGTTCGTTAACGCTCATCTTCTCCACCTCTTAGAATTGCAAGCCAGCTTCACGGGCTGCGTCGGCCAGAGCCTGGACGCGACCATGATAACGGTAACCGGAGCGGTCAAAAGCGACCTGCTCTACACCTGCCGCCTTGGCACGCTCAGCAATCAACTGACCGACCTTTTTGGCAGCGTCCACGTTACCGGTTGCACCCTGGCGCAGGTCCTTATCCAACGTGGAGGCAGCCGCCAGCACCTTGCTGCCGTCTGCAGTGGTAACCTGGGCGTACATGTGCCGGGGTGTACGATGTACACACAGGCGGTTGGTGCCCAGCTTACGGATCTTCATGCGCACTTTGCGTGCGCGACGCAATCTTTCGTTATTCGCGCTCATAGTCCCGCCTTATTTCTTCTTGGCTTCTTTGCGTCTGACCTGCTCATCCGCATAACGCACACCCTTGCCCTTGTAAGGCTCTGGCGGACGGAATGCGCGGACTTCTGCAGCGACCTGGCCAACCTGTTGCTTGTCGATTCCGCGAATCACAACTTCCGTATTGGACGGAGTTTCAGCGGTAATCCCCTCGGGCAGCTCATACTCAACCGGGTGTGAAAAACCCAGCGTCAGATTGAGCTTCTTACCTTGCGCCTGGGCACGGTAGCCTACGCCCGTCAGCGCGAGCTTGCGCTCAAAGCCTGTAGACACACCGGTCACCATATTGTTGACCAATGCGCGGGTAGTACCAGCAAGAGCGCGGGACTGTTTGGCTCCATCACGGGGTGCGAAGCGCAGAACGTTTTCTTCCTGCGTGACCTCTACCACATGGTGGATGGTGAATTGAAGCGATCCTTTGGACCCCTTCACATTAATTTCCTGTCCGTTCAGCTTAACCTCAACACCGGAAGGCAGCACGACAGGATTATTGGCAACCCTGGACATGTGTATCTCCTAAAATACGGTGCAGATGACTTCGCCACCCACGCCGGCAGCACGTGCAGCGCGGTCTGTCATTACGCCCTTGGACGTAGAGACAATCGCGACTCCCAGACCACCGGATACCTTCGGCAGCTCCCCAGCGCCCTTGTACTGGCGCAGACTCGGACGGCTGACCCGCTTGATTTCCTCAATAACCGGCTTGCCACCGAAGTATTTGAGGTTAATAGTCAGCTCGGGTTTCGCGTCAGCTGAGACGGAAAAATCGGCTACGTAACCTTCGTCCTTAAGGACCTGGGCTACGGAGATCTTCATCTTTGAAGACGGCATGGCCACATCGGCCTTCTGTGCCATCTGTGCATTACGGATACGGGTAAACATATCCGCAAGCGTATCTTGCATACTCATTGGTATGAGACTCCTGATCTTTTTAGTTGTGCAGCGGCGCGCCGCACCGCTTACCAACGGGCACCTGACCTGCGGTCAGTGTACCTGCCTTACCAGCTTGCTTTGGTCAGGCCCGGGACGTCGCCGCGCATGCCAGCTTCACGCAACTTAATACGTGACAGCTTGAACTTGCGCAGAACGCCGTGGGGACGACCTGTAACCTGGCAACGATTACGAAGACGCGAGGGAGACGCATCACGAGGAAGCTGTTGCAGCTTCATCTGTGCATCCCAACGGTCATCATCGCTGGTATTCGGGTTCTTGATAATCGCCTTGAGTTCGGCGCGCTTCGCTGCGTACTTCGCAACGGTTTTTTCGCGCTTGAACTCGCGGTTCTTCATGGAAACCTTAGCCATTACACTCGTTCCTTATTTCTTGAACGGAAAGCCGAAGGCTTTCAACAGTTCGCGACCTTCATCGTCGGTACCGGCAGTGGTGGTAATGGTGATATCAAGTCCACGGATCTTGTCGACTCTGTCGTACTCGATCTCGGGGAAAATGATCTGCTCACGCACACCCATGCTGTAGTTACCGCGACCATCGAAGGACTTGGGATTCAGACCGCGGAAGTCACGAATGCGGGGTACCGCAATGTGAACCAGACGATCAAAGAAATCCCACATACGCTCACCGCGCAGGGTAACTTTACAACCGATCGGCCAACCTTCACGGATTTTAAAGCCCGCTACGGATTTACGTGCCAAAGTGACAACGGCTTTTTGACCTGCCAGGCGCTCAAGATCCGCCACGGCATTTTCAATCAGCTTCTTGTCACCGACCGCTTCGCCGACACCCATATTCAGGGTGATCTTTTCGATACGCGGCACCTGCATGATGTTCTTGTAGCTGAACTCTTTCTGCAGGGCGGGTACCACTTCCTTACTGTACTGCTCTTTCATGTTAAGCATCGTAACCACCACCGCTTACTGGTTATCGACGACTTCTTTCGTGGACTTAAAGATCCGCACTTTAGCGCCGTCTTCCTTGATCTGGAAGCCTACGCGATCGGCTTTGCCGGTCTGCGGATTAAAAATAGCCACGTTGGAAGCCTGGATAGGTGCTTCTTTTTCGACGATGCCACCTGGGGTGCCGAGCATCGGGTTTGGCTTGGTGTGCTTCTTGATCATATTGATCCCAGAAACAACAACCCGGCCATCGTCCTGAACCTTCAGGACTTTACCACGTTTGCCTTGGTCTTTCCCCGTAGTGACGATTACTTCGTCATCTCGTTTGATCTTTTTCATAACCGGCCTCTGGTCCTTAAAGTACTTCGGGTGCCAGTGAAATAATTTTCATGAACTTCTCATTTCGCAGTTCACGGGTAACCGGTCCGAAGATACGGGTACCAATGGGTGCGTCCTGATTGTTCAGAAGTACTGCCGCGTTTCCGTCGAAACGAATAAGCGACCCGTCGGGACGACGCACACCTTTACGGGTACGTACAACGACAGCTTTCAGGACCTGGCCTTTTTTCACTTTACCGCGGGGGATGGCTTCCTTAACGGTTACCTTGATGATATCCCCAACGCTGGCATAACGCCGATGTGAACCGCCCAGGACCTTGATGCACATCACCTGACGTGCACCACTGTTGTCCGCGACTTCAAGCATTGTTTGAGTCTGAATCATGGTTATTCTCCAGCAGAAACCACTTTGCCGTTACGACAAGACTCACCGTCCGGGCGAGTTACACCTTCGATGCGCGTTCGGTGACTTCCACCAGAGCCCAGCTTTTGGTCTTGGAGACCGGGCGGGTTTCCTGGATTGTAACGGTGTCACCGATGTTGCACTGATTGCTCTCGTCGTGAGCATGAATTTTGGATGAACGCTTCATGTACTTACCGTACAGAGGATGCTTAACCTGGCGCTCAACCAGAACCACAATGGATTTCTCCATTTTGTTGCTCACGACCTTGCCGCTCAGGGTTCTGGCAGTTTGGGTAGCTTCAGTCATGTTACTGTCCTGCCTTTTCATTCATAACTGTTTTCACGCGAGCAATGTCACGCTTCACCTTCGGAAGAAGATGAGACTGATTCAGCTGACCTGTCGCCTTACGCATGCGCAGGTTGAACTGCTCCTTCAGGAGGTCGATCAGCTCTTTGTTCAGCTCCTCGACTGACTTGTCACGCAGCTCTGTTGCTTTCATCACATCACCGTCCTCGTTACAAAGGTGGTCTGTACGGGCAGCTTGGCCGCAGCAAGAGTGAACGCGTCACGAGCGATTTCCTCGGAAACACCTTCCATCTCATACAGCATCCGGCCTGGCTGAATTTCAGCCACCCAGTACTCGACAGAACCCTTACCTTTACCCATTCGTACTTCGAGCGGCTTGCTGGAGATCGGCTTGTCCGGGAAAATCCGGATCCAGATCTTACCGCCCCGCTTGATGCGGCGAGTCATGGTACGACGCGCTGCCTCAATCTGGCGCGCAGTTATACGTCCACGGCTTGTCGCCTTCAATCCGTATTCACCGAAGCTCACCTTGTTAGCACGGTGCGCAAGACCGGTGTTACGGCCTTTCATTACCTTGCGAAATTTGGTGCGTTTTGGTTGCAGCATTTGAGTGCCCCTTTACTTAGAACCTTTCTTCCCAGAGGCTTTCTTGTCAGCACGGACCTGCTCCATACCACCAAGAATCTCACCTTTGAAGATCCATACCTTGACGCCGATAATGCCGTAAGTGGTTTTCGCTTCGTAGGTCGAGTAATCAATGTCTGCACGCAGTGTGTGCAGCGGTACACGACCTTCGCGATACCACTCGGAACGGGCAATTTCAGCACCCCCGAGACGACCGCCTACCTGAATCTTGATGCCTTTCGCACCCTGGCGCATGGCGTTCTGTACCGCACGCTTCATAGCGCGACGGAACATCACACGACGCTCCAGCTGACCGGCAACGTTCTGCGCGACCAGGCGGGCATCCAGGTCCGGCTTGCGGACTTCTTCGATGTTGATGTGCACGGGCACACCCATCATGTCGCTGACTTCGCGACGCAGACGGTCAACATCTTCACCCTTCTTACCGATAACAATACCGGGACGGGCTGTATGGATCGTGATACGGGCGTTCTGAGCAGGGCGCTCGATCACAATCTTGCTGACAGACGCCTTTACCAGACGCTTGTCCAGGAATTCGCGAACCTGAATATCATTCAACAGGTTGTTCGCGTATTCCGCCTTTTCGGCGTACCACACTGAGTTGTGCTCTTTGATCACACCCAGGCGCATGCCGGTTGGATTTACTTTATGACCCATCTGAGCATCTCCTACTTGTCGGCGACCTTGACGGTGATATGACAGGTGCGCTTGAAAATCCGGTCAGCGCGCCCCTTGGCTCGAGCTTTGATTCGCTTGAGCGTCGGACCCTCATCCACCATAACGGTGGAAACCCGCAAATCATCTACGTCCAGACCTTCGTTGTGCTCAGCGTTAGCGATGGCAGACTCAAGGGCTTTCTTGAGAATGACCGCCGCCTTCTTCGGGCTGAAAGTCAGAATGTTCAGGGCGTCCTCAACAGCCTTGCCGCGTACTTGGTCAGCGACAAGACGCGCTTTCTGAGCTGAGAGGCGAGCGCCCTTGTACTTGGCTGCTACTTCCATTTCTATTACCTCACAATCAGCGTTTAGCTTTCTTGTCGGCCGCATGACCACGATAAGTACGCGTCGCCGCGAACTCACCCAGCTTATGCCCGACCATATCTTCGGTGACATAAACCGGCACGTGCTGCTTGCCGTTGTGGACTGCAATGGTCAGGCCTACCATCTCCGGAAACACTGTCGACCGGCGGGACCAGGTTTTGATCGGCCGCTTGTCGTTAGCTTCCAGAGCTGCCTCGACCTTCTTCAACAGATGCAGGTCTATAAAAGGACCTTTCTTCAAAGAACGTGGCACAGCATTTACCTCTATGTAGTCGTTTACTTGGCTGAACGACGACGTACTATCATCTTATCAGTACGTTTGTTCTTACGAGTCTTATGCCCTTTGGTCGGAACACCCCACGGAGTAACCGGGTGACGCCCGCCAGAGGTACGCCCTTCACCACCACCATGTGGGTGGTCAACTGGGTTCATAGCAACACCACGTACTGTTGGACGTTTACCGCGCCAACGTGATGCACCCGCTTTACCAAGCTGCTTGAGGCTGTGTTCGCTGTTGGACACTTCGCCCAACGTTGCGCGACAGTCAACAAGCACCTTACGCATTTCACCTGAGCGCAGGCGGATGGTGGCATAAGCCCCTTCCCGAGCAACCAGCTGTACGGATGCGCCCGCAGAGCGAGCCAGCTGAGCACCTTTGCCAGGCTTGATTTCGACGCAGTGAATCACAGAACCGACCGGAATATTCCGGAGCGGAAGTGTGCTTCCTACTTTAATCGGCGCGTCGATGCCGGAGCGCACAGGGTCACCAATCTGCATACCTTTGGGAGCGATAATGTAGCGACGCTCGCCATCGGCGTACTTGATCAGCGCAATGTGCGCAGAGCGGTTAGGATCGTATTCCAGGCGCTCGATAGTCGCCGGGATACCATCTTTGGTCCGCTTAAAGTCAATGACACGGTAGTGTTTTTTATGTCCACCACCAATGTGACGGGTAGTGATGCGACCAAAATGGTTACGACCACCCGATTTACTAAGAGTTTCTACCAACGGCTCGTAAGGGCGCCCCTTGTGAAGATCAGGGTTAAAGAGCTTAACAACGTGACGGCGGCCGGCAGATGTTGGCTTGGTTTTGACGATCGGCATTTTACGACCCCTTTACCTTATTCCACATCCAGAAAATCAATGTCCTGACCGTCCGCAAGCTTAACGTAAGCCTTACGAATGTCAGCACGCTTGCCGAAGCCGCGAACGGTACGCTTGAGCTTACCCTTACGGTTCAGAACCTGAACACCTTCGACGGTGACGTTGAACAGCTGCTCAACGGCTTTCTTGATCTCGGGCTTGGTTGCGTCAGGGGCTACACGGAATACCACCTGACCACTTTCCGCGACCAGAGAGGCTTTCTCTGATACGTGAGGCCCAAGAAGAACCTTGTAAATACGTTCCTGATTCATCCCAGCATCTCCTCGATTTTCTTCAGAGCGGGAACAGTCACAACCACTTTGTCGAAGGCGACAAGGCTAACCGGGTCAAGGCCGGCGACATCACGCACATCAACGTGCGGGATATTGCGCGAGGCCAGGTGCAGGTTCTGCTCGACGTTGTCGGACAGAATCAGCGCGTTACTGACACCGATATCGCTCAGCTTGGCAGTGAAGGCCTTGGTCTTGGGCGTTTCGACATTCATGTCGTCGACCACAACCAGGCGCTCCTGACGGACCAGCTCGGAAAAAATGGAGCGCATCGCTGCGCGGTACATTTTGCGGTTTACCTTCTGCTCAAAACTCTGAGGCTTGGCAGCGAAGGTAACACCACCGGACCGCCACAGCGGACTGCGGATGGTACCGGCACGGGCACGACCCGTACCCTTCTGACGCCAGGGCTTCTTACCACCACCAGCGACTTCCGAACGTGTTTTCTGAGCACGGGTACCCTGGCGCGCACCGGACATATACGCGGTGACAACCTGGTGAACCAGTGACTCATTAAAATCTTTGGCGAACGCAGCGTCGGAAACCGAGATTCCCTTGCCGCTACCTGTAATAGTCAATTCCATCGCACCGCTCCTCAGGCTTTAACTGCAGGCTTGATGACAACATTTCCGCCGGTCGCGCCCGGAACGGCACCACGAATCAGCAGAAGGTTGCGCTCGGCGTCGACACGGACGACTTGCAGGTTCTGCACGGTCACCTGCGCATTGCCCATCTGGCCCGCCATCTTTTTGCCCTTGAATACCTTGCCCGGAGTCTGGTTCTGACCGATGGAACCCGGAGCACGATGAGAAAGGGAGTTACCGTGTGTGGCGTCCTGCATGGAGAAGTTCCAGCGCTTTACGCCGCCCTGGAAACCTTTACCCTTGGACTGACCAACAGCATCAACGACCTGGCCATCTTCAAAGATGGAAGCGGTAATCTCTCCGCCTGCAGCCAGCTCTTCGCCTTCGCCATCAGCGAGACGGAATTCCCACAGACCACGACCAGCCTCGACTCCGGCTTTGGCGTAATGGCCCGCTTCGCTTTTAGTCACACGAGAGGAACGACGCTTACCAACGGTTACCTGAACCGCGCGATAGCCATCGCTTTCAAGAGTTTTCAGCTGGGTAATGCGGTTGGGCTCAACCTCAATTACCGTTACGGACACTGCTTGCCCGTCTTCCGTAAAAATACGGGTCATACCGGCCTTGCGACCGACAATTCCAATTGCCATGTTTCACCTCTTAAGTGTACGGGGCTCTCACCCTCTATGGCCTTATGACAGTTACACAGACTAACGCTTGGCGTTAGCCGAGGCTGATCTGAACGTCTACACCTGCTGCCAGATCCAGCTTCATCAAAGCATCTACTGTCTTTTCCGTCGGCTCGACGATATCCAGCAAACGCTTGTGTGTACGAATCTCGTACTGATCGCGCGCGTCTTTGTTGACGTGCGGTGAAATCAGAACGGTGTACTTTTCCTTCCGCGTCGGCAGAGGGATTGGTCCACGCACTTGAGCGCCGGTCCGCTTCGCGGTATCGACAATCTCCTGCGTTGACTGGTCGATCAGGCGATAATC
>NZ_DFMB01000016.1:0-223 GCF_002375325.1 Marinobacter sp. UBA3604 | reverse complement strand
CCGCATTGTATGCATAATACCCAGCAGTGTCAACTGCGATGAGCAGCGACTCTACCAGGTCAGATTGTGCGGCTGAAACAGAAAAAGGGGCTGACTTTCAGCCCCTTTTTCCTTAGATCATTCGAATAATTTATTCGATGATCTTTGAGACTACGCCGGCACCAACGGTACGACCACCTTCACGAATCGCGAAGCGCAGGCCATCTTCCATGGCGATCGGAGC
>NZ_DFMB01000048.1:0-37326 GCF_002375325.1 Marinobacter sp. UBA3604 | reverse complement strand
CGGGCGAGGTACTGGCCAGTTCCAGCTTGCAATGGCAGAGCCTGGAAAGGTACACGGTCAGCTCGAAACGGGCGACCACGAACAGGTCTTTGGGGAGTTGGCCAAGGGTGGCCGTGAACTGCAGTCCGGTTGCCTGGGGCATGTCTTCGATCCCTGAAGAAGTGAATGTCTCTTGCTCGTCCTGAGCGAAGCCTGAATTATATACGCAATAAGGTGGCCATTAACAGGCCGCCTACCGATCAGCAACCCGCTAATATCCGGTGCTGTTGCTATCCAGCTCGAACACAAAATCCGTCGCCCGGCTGACTTCAGTGGAAAACTCACCCGACGGCAACAATTCGAACCACCGATAGCCCGGCGCCTTATCCTCCACCGAAAACTCCACGGAGCCGGCTGTAAACTGTATGCAGGTCGACGGCGTCGCCAGCAGGCGCGCACTCTTGCGGGTTTGATCCAGTTCCTGATGGATATGGCCCCAGAGGACGATTTTTACCTGCGGGAAACGATCGATCACCTGCCAGAACGCGTCACGATTGCGAAGCCCGATCGGTGACATCCAGCGGGTATCGATTTCAACCGGATGGTGGTGAAGAGCGACCAGTGCTGGCAGGTCGGGATTCTCACTCAGGGTCTTCTCCAGGAACGCCAGCTCAGGCTCCGAAAGCTCACCGAACACCTTCCCGGGAACCGAGGTGTCCAGCAGCACAAACTGCCACCCACCCTGGATAATATGGCGCTGATTGGCTCCTCGCTCGGCGGCGATACGGGATAGCAGTGGCGAATCGTCATGATTGCCGGCCATCCAGGCCGTATCACACTGAAAGACCTCCAACTTGTCGCCAAACAGGCGGTAGGCTTCTTCGCTTGCATCCTGGGCAATATCACCCGTGGCGAGGATAAGGTCCGGCTGGCCATGGTCCCGGAAAACCTGAGCAATCACGGCATCCAGGCTGTCCCTCGTATTGACACCCAGCAGCCCACCCGCCGGATCGGCCATCAGGTGCGGGTCAGTCAGTTGTAGCACCCGGAGGGCACGCTGGTTGTCGTTCTCTGTCATGGCACTCGTGGTTCTTGCGTTTGCGCAACACACACCGGTGAAGCAGACCTACTGGCAGGTTATTGAGTTTTTCCGCCTGCATCCAGAATATTCATCACATTCTGCTCAGGCTTCCCCAGGCAATTGCCGGTTTTGACAACTCTCGCACAGTCTACGCGCACTCTATGTCATTGGATGCAGAGCAGACATACAACCTTAGTCCACGCCCTCTCCGGCAGACCAGGCGGCATGTTCCATCGGCAAGTGGCCGAAACGCAGGCAGTAATCCAGCCAGTCGGCCAGGAAACTGTTGACCTGAACTTTTTCGTCAGGGTGGTGCATGAAACGGTTCGGGTAGTCGTTCACCGGCGCAATCTGTCGATCGCGGTAACAACTGATAACCTCGGCCATGGTGGCATCGTGATAGACCCGAACCGTCAACTGGGGATTATTCAGCCAGCGCCCGGAGTTGTGCACCTGTTCAAGCAGCAGGGTTTCCGTAAACTTTGTGGTTTGCAGCACTTCGATGCGAACACGGCCCAGGTACTGGTCCTCACGATGAAGCTCGAATTCACAAATGGGGCGGCCCTTGGCTTCAAGCCTCCGCAGGCGGTGAAGCCGCATGTAATTGCCATCACACAGCGCGCCGAAACGTCTTAGATCCGGTACATAACGCCGGGGTTTCATTACCCACTCTGTCATATCAGCTCCAACCTTCCCGCAAGCGCGGGCGATTCAACTGCAACCACTGCAGCGCGATGATCGCGGCAGCGTTATTGATACGTCCATCATAAATCATTGCGATGGCTTCGTCGGCGCTGAATACATGAGCACGGATATCTTCGTGTTCATGCTCCATGCCAAACAAACCGCCGGCGGATTTGGTGCTGATGCGACCGCAGTATAGGTGGATCAGCTCCGTGCTTCCGCCGGGAGACACTAGATAGTCGCAGATTTTGTCCAGCGGTTTAAACGTCAGGCCGGCTTCTTCCTGGCCTTCTCGCTGGGCAACGTCTTCGGGCGACTCACCCTCCTCGTTCATGCCGGCCACGAGTTCCAGTAACCAGGGGGACTGCTTCCGACCTAAAGCGCCGAGGCGGAACTGTTCAAGAAGAACAACCTCGTCACGATCCGGATCGTAAGGTAATACGCAGGTGGCGTCGCCACGGATGAAGAGCTCGCGGGTGAAGGTTGGCATTTGCCCGCCGTCAAAGCGCGGGTGCGTCAGCCAGAGCTTGTCCATGCGGAAGAAGCCATGGAACACGGTTTCGCGTTTTTCGATTTTTACGTCGTGGTCTTTAAACTGGAACGGTTCGGTCATTACAAGAGTTCAGATCCGTTTTTGAGAACGATTCTGAACGATAGCCGGATTTACAGGGCTACTGCAAGCTTGGGCCCCAGCCTTAAATCACGGGGAAGCAGCTATTGGGACTCTCTTTCCAAAACACGCTCAAGCCCATCCATGGGGCGCTTGGGCTCCGCCAGGGATGGCGGAGCCCGAGACGCACAGGGACGTCTCGAGTCGTTTTCTGAACGGGGCTACCATCCTGGCTCACACTCCGAACCAAGCAGTCTTACAAAAGGTCAAACCTTGTCATAAAGCTTGGACCCAGCCTCCACAAACTCCCGGGATTTCTCCTTCATGCCGGCATCCACCGCAGACACCTCGTCTAGGCCATTCTCCTTGGCATACTCCCGAACTTCCTGGGAAATCTGCATGGAACAGAACTTCGGGCCACACATGGAGCAGAAGTGAGCCACCTTCGCGGAGTCCTTGGGCAGGGTTTCGTCGTGGAAGGCACGAGCGGTGTCCGGGTCGAGGCCGAGGTTGAACTGATCTTCCCAGCGGAACTCGAAGCGGGCTTTGGACAGCGCGTTGTCGCGGATCTGGGCACCGGGGTGGCCCTTTGCCAGATCAGCGGCATGAGCTGCGATTTTGTAGGTGATGATGCCGGTCTTTACATCGTCCTTGTTGGGCAGGCCCAGATGCTCCTTCGGGGTAACGTAGCAAAGCATGGCGCAGCCGTACCAACCGATCATTGCCGCGCCGATACCGGACGTAATGTGGTCGTAGCCAGGGGCAATGTCCGTGGTCAGTGGCCCGAGTGTGTAAAACGGTGCCTCATCACAGCATTCCAGCTGCTTGTCCATGTTTTCCTTGATCAGCTGCATGGGCACATGGCCCGGCCCTTCGATCATTACCTGAACATCGTGCTTCCAGGCAATCTTGGTGAGCTCACCCAGGGTTTCGAGCTCGCCGAACTGGGCTTCGTCGTTGGCATCGGCAATGGAGCCGGGACGCAGGCCGTCACCGAGACTGAAAGCCACGTCATAGGCTTTCATAATTTCGCAGATGTCTTCGAAGTGCTCGTACAGGAAGCTTTCCTGATGATGGGCCAAACACCACTTGGCCATGATGGAACCGCCACGGGACACAATGCCAGTGGTACGCTTGGCCGTCATTGGCACGTGATGCAGGCGCACGCCAGCGTGGATGGTGAAGTAGTCGACGCCCTGCTCTGCTTGTTCAATCAGCGTGTCACGGAAAATCTCCCAGGTCAGGTCTTCGGCAGCGCCGCCGACTTTTTCCAATGCCTGATAGATGGGCACGGTGCCGATGGGAACCGGCGAGTTGCGGATAATCCATTCACGGGTTTCATGGATATTCTTGCCGGTAGACAGATCCATGATGGTGTCGGAACCCCAGCGAGTGCCCCAGGTGAGCTTCTCGACCTCTTCCTCGATGGAAGAACTGACCGCCGAGTTGCCGATGTTGCCGTTGATTTTTACCAGGAAGTTGCGACCGATGATCATCGGTTCGGTTTCCGGGTGATTGATATTGTTGGGAATAATCGCCCGGCCGCGGGCAACTTCGTCCCTGACAAATTCCGGCGTAATTTCTTGCGGCAGGGACGCGCCGAAGGACTGGCCCGGGTGCTGATCCTTCAGTAGACCCTGCTCTCGCGCTTCCTGCAGCTTCATGTTCTCGCGGATGGCCACAAATTCCATCTCAGGAGTGATGATCCCCTGGCGGGCATAATGCATCTGGCTGACGTTCTTGCCGGGCTTGGCCCTCAGCGGCTTGCGCTCATCCATAAAACGGAGTGGGTCCAGCAGAGGGTCTTTCATCCGGCGACGCGTGAATTCAGAGGTGTAATCGGATAGCTGCTCTACATCTCCGCGCTCCTCAATCCAGGCGGAACGGATGGGCTTGAGTCCCTTACGCAGATCAATAGTGGCTTCAGGGTCGCTGTACGGACCGGAGGTGTCATAAACGGCGACGGGCGCATTTTTCTCGCCACCCATGTCGGTCGGCGTGTCGCCCACAGTAATTTCCCTCATGGGCACCCGAATATCAGGTCGGCTACCCTGTACGTAGATTTTTCGGGACTGGGGCAGCGGCTTGATGGCTGCAGAATCGACTTTTGCTGAATCGCTAAGATAGGAAGGTATTGTTGTCATAGTGCGTCCCCGGGTTGATTAGGTATACGGGTCGCGCATGACGGGCAGTGATCACAGAACGGTTCTGTGTCGTTGCAGCATATTGTCTCAAATCCCTACGCCGGTATTATCCGGATCAGGTTGCGGGTTCTGCATGGCAATCTCAGCCGGCGGTCAGATGTTCTGACGCCAGCACCCCGTCAAGACGCGAAATCAATGTAATTGACACTTACAATCAGTGCCGACTGCAAGTGTAGAGCTCAGGCCGATTATTGTCCATAATGGCGAGCCTGAAACGCTCAATGGTTATCTGAACATATGTGGCCAGGTATTCCAACACGCCGGGTGATTCACTAACAGGAGACATCATGAAGAAACGACTGCTTTCCGGGCTGATTGGACTGCTCGCAGCCCAGCCTGCACTATCCATGGATCTGGTTGAGACGTACGAGAAAGCACTCTCCTATGATTCCGGCATTGCATCGGCTCAGGCTCAGTTCCAGGCGCAGCAAGCTGCCGTTGACGTCAGTAAAAGCTCCCTGCTGCCGCAAATCACGGCAACAGGGTCAGTAAACCACACAGATTTTGAGCCCCATAACGCATTCAGCGGCTCAGGGAACGATGAGTTGGCGCGACAGTTTTTTTCGGGTGACAGCTACAAGGCTTATCGTTACGGCGTTGAGTTGAGCCAACCTATATTCCAGGCCAGCGACTGGTTTACATACGAAGCCAGCCAATTCCAAACAAAGGCTGCTGAAGCCCAATACAACCTGTCCCAACAACAACTGATTCTCGATGCAGCAACCGCCTATTTCAATGTTTTGCGGGCTCAGGATACAGTTACCACCGCGAGAGCAACTGAAGCTGCCATTCAGCGCCAATATGATCAGGCCCAGGAACGCTTTGAAGTGGGCCTTATCGCCATAACCGAAGTATACGAAGCGCGGGCCAGCTATGACGATGCCAGAAGCCAACGCATCGCTGCTGAAAATCAACTGAACATTGCAAAAGAACAACTGGCGCGACTAACCGGCGATTACCCTACCGCTCTGGAAAACCTTCGGCAGAACTTCCCTCTTAGGCGCCCTGAACCGGCAAACCCAGCATCCTGGGAGTCAAGAGCCCTCAAAAACAACTGGTCTCTTCAAACGACCCTTTTCCAGCTTAACGCAAGTCAGTCCGACCTGAAAGCGGCCAAGTCAGGCCATTTGCCAACGCTTGAGCTTACCGCCTCCTATCGTGAAACTCGTCTCGACAACGCCTTATCAACAACGCAAGAAGGCACTGAGGGCGTCATTGGCCTGTCCCTCAATATTCCTCTATATACAGGAGGAGGAACGAAGGCTAGCGTGCGTCAACAGCGCTCGCTGGTGACGGCTGCCGAACATGACCTGAATACAGCGCGCCGCGATGTACGTGTAAACACGCGCAGCCTGTTCCTGACCATTGACAACAACATTGAGGCCGCCAATGCACTTGAACAGACCATCATTTCCCGCCGCAGTGCATTGGATGCCACCCGTGCCGGTTACGAAGTGGGTACACGGAACATCGTGGAAGTGCTGGATGCGGAACGGAACTATTACGTGGCACTGCGTGACTTCGCCAATGCCCGTTACGACTACGTGATTAACACCCTGAACCTGAAACAGGCAGCTGGCACCCTAAGCCCTCAGGATCTGGTTGACCTGAACAATTGGCTGAGCGCATCAGCGCCGGGGATTGAAGCCATGGCTAACGAACAGGAAACCATCGACAACCCCTCTCAGTAAACTGATGCAAACCAGGCCGGGGCACCATGCCCCGGCCAATAACAAAACGCCGGCATCACACCTTAGACCCGCTTAACAATCCCATCGACCACTTTTTCGAGCGCACCACGGTTGGCATTCACAACCGCCAGCGCGTTGTGCCCCGCCTTTTGAGCAGAAGATTTATCCGAAAAGAGATGAACGACGCACTGGGCAAGAGACTCCGCCGAATCCGTAATAAACAGCCCCTGCCCTGAATCAAGGCGGTCGTAAATGGTTTCGAAATTGAATATGTGCGGCCCGGAAACAACAGGTATTCCCCAAGCGGCTGGCTCCAGCGGGTTGTGGCCGCCGCGCTCAATCAGCGAACCGCCCACAAAGGCCACATCGGAGGCGCCGTACAGCATTAACAATTCACCCATAGTGTCACCAAGATACACCTCGCTCCCCACCTTTCCGCCCCCGTCACTTCCTGACTGGGACCGACGGACAAGAGAGAGCCCCATGGCGTCAATGAGCCTGGCCACATCATCAAAACGCTCTGGATGCCGCGGCACAATCATCAGCAATGCGTTCGGGAAATGCTCGAGGATTTGTTGGTGAGCTTCCAATATCTGGCGATCCTCACCGTCGTGGGTACTGGCTGCGATCCAAACCGGACGGTCAGCGCCCAGCGCCGCCCTCAGCCCCGAAGATTCGGCGCGCACTTCGTCCGAGACCTCAACATCAAACTTGATACTGCCGGTCACCGACACCGACTCCGGCGTGGCCCCAATACGCAGGAACCGGCCAGCGTCTTCCTCTGCTTGCGCGGCTATCCAGCTAATACTGCGGAGCAGCGGGCGAACCAGTGACGCCACCCGCTCATATCCCCGCGCGGAACGGCTGGAAAGGCGCGCATTAATGAGAAAAATGGGCACCTCGCGTTGGCGGCTAAGAGCAATCATATTGGGCCAAAGCTCAGTTTCCATAATCACAAGCGCCCGGGGCCTTACGCGGCCAACAAAACGGCGCACCGCACCGGGTGTGTCATAAGGTGAGAAAGCATAGTGGACCCGGTCACCGAACAAAGCCCTGGCTCGGGCCGAGCCGGTCGGTGTCATCGCGGTCATCAATATGGGGATATCAGGATTACGCCTCAGCAAGGCTTTCACCAGGGGGGCTGCGGCAATGGTTTCACCCACCGATACGGCATGAACCCATATGACCGGCTCATCGAAGGCCTCCACGTACCCCAGGCGCTCCTGCCAGCGCACGAACGCTTCAGGATTGGTACGCCCGATCCACCACAACCGCAGCAACACAAACGGCAGCGCGATGCGGAAAAAAAGGGAGTAGAAAAAATGAAGCATGGTAACTCCGGCCGGGTCGATGCGGCGGTCATTCTACATAAAGCGGTGGCCGGCGTCTGCGACCTGGAATTCATGATTTTCCGCAACTTGCGGATATTGCGGCTTTAGCCGGAGATAATGGCCCTGCTAAACTCCGGTTCTTGCCGTTAAAAATCATCAGGGACTGACACGAGTGAAGACCGCTAAACAGAGAACTCGCGACACCCGCTATACCAGCTACCTTCATCCGCGCTGGTGGCCAACCTGGATCGGGGTCGCCGCCATGTGGCTGGGTGCCCAATTGCCACTGAAGTTACAATGGTGGCTGGGCAAACGGGTTGGTGACATAGCCTATCGCTTTGCCGGCCGTCGCAAGCAAATCACCGATGTGAATATTCGCCTGTGCTTTCCAGAGTTATCCGAAACGGAAAAGCAGGCACTGGTGAAGGCGTCTTTCCGCGCCAACGGCATCGGTGTCATGGAGATTGGGCTGGCCTGGTTCCGCAGTCCCACCAGCTTCATGCCCATTACAGAAGTCCACGGCCTTGAACATGTCGACGCTGCCCTTGCCAGAGGCAAGGGCATCCTGTTGCTGGGCGGTCACTACAGCACCCTTGATTTGGGGGGCGCCCTGGTCACCGAATACATTGAGGCCGACGTGATGCAGCGCGACCATAACAACCCATTGATGAACGCGGTGATGACCCGCGCAAGGGAGCGTCGTTATGGGGTGGCACTGGACAGCCGGAACCTGCGCGGCCTGCTCAAACAGCTCAAAAACAACCGTATCGTCTGGTACGCCACGGATCAGGACTACGGCCGCAAAGGCATCGTTTTTGCCCCATTTTTCGGAGTACCTGCGGGGTCCATCACCGCCACCTCGCGCATAGCCGACCGTAGCGGCTGTGCCGTGGTGCCCTTCAGCCATTTCCGACGGGAACACGCTCCAGGGTACGATATCTACTTCCATCCTCCACTGGAGAACTTTCCTTCCGGAGATGACATGGCGGACGCCACATTGGTGAACAAGACCATCGAAAACGAAATCCGAAAACACCCGGACCAGTACCTCTGGATGCATCGCCGCTTCAAGACCCGTCCTTCCAGGGAAGATCCGAACCTGTACAGCAAGGACGCAAACTGAATGCGCTCCCACACCGGCTCCCCCGCCCCGGTTGTCTGGCTACTGACCGATAATAAGCCTGGCCATCACAACCAGCTGAAAGGGTTGGGCAACCGCCTTCGGGTGCTGGCTGGCGCCAGCGTGAGTGAAATCGATGCGACCGAAGCGCCCCCGCCCTTGTGGCGGGCGCTGCTTGGCGTTGCGCCGGCCATGGATAAAGCCCTGGGAAGACCAAACCTGATTATCGCAGCCGGCAGCGGTACCCACCGCCTGTTGCTATCCCTGCGGCGGCTCCGAAAGGTAAAAACCGTGGTTTTAATGAAACCGGGCTTCCCTCTCAACTGGGTCGATGCGGCCATCATTCCAGAACACGATAAGGTCCCCCCAGCCAGACATGTCCTTGCCACCGAAGGTGTCATAAATGCAATCACGCCCCTGGCCAGAATTACCGACAAACCCGAAGGCCTTGTTCTCGTAGGCGGCCCCTCCCCCCATTTCGACTGGGATGACGACGTTATTCTCGGACAGTTATCCCAGCTAATGGGTCGCTACCCGGAATGGCGCTGGACGATCAGCGGCTCTCGCCGTACGCCCGAAAACCTGTTGATGCGACTGAACGACCTGGCAGGCCCGAAGGTCACGGTCGTGGATCCCAGGCGAACGCACGCCAGCTGGCTTCCCCATCAACTCGCCGCCTCCCGCGCGGTGTGGGTCACACCAGACAGCGCCTCCATGGCCTGCGAAGCTGCCACCTCCGGCGTGCCTACGGGTCTGTTTGAGCTCGCGCCCAAGAATAACAGCCGGGTCGCCCGGGGCATGGCCAGCCTGGTAGAGAAAGGGTACGTCGCGCACTGGAGTGACCATGCCTCGGTTATGGCTGGAAAATTGCGCGGATCGCAGGAGCTTTGGGAGGCTGATAGGGCCGCAAGGTGGCTGATTGAACACTTTTTAAGGGGAGGCAAACGTTGAGGATTCTGCAGGCGTTACCCGCGCTATACAGTGGCGGGGTGGAACGAGGCACCGTGGAGTTCGCCGCCGACCTGGTGAAACGTGGGCACGAGTCCTATGTGGTTTCGAAAGGCGGGCCCATGGCGGAGCAGCTTCGTGGGCAAGGCTCGGAACACATTTTCATGCCAATACACCGGAAGAACCCGGCGTCGTTCGGGCAAATCCTCCCCATGCGCAAGCTGCTGCTGGAGCTGAAACCGGACATCGTGCACGTGCGCTCCCGTATGCCCGCCTGGATCATCTTCCTGGCTCTGAAGACCATTCCAGCCAACCAGCGCCCGGCCGTTGTCTCAACCTTTCACGGCATGTATTCCGTGACCCCCTACAGCGCCATCATGACCCGGGCTGATCACATCATCGCCGTGTCCGGTTGTGTTCGGGATTATGTGCTGAACAAATACCCGGTGCCGGAAGAAAAACTGACCGTCATCCAACGGGGCGTGGACGTGAGTGCTTTTCGACAACGGGAGCTCAGCCCACAATGGCTGGACCGCTGGTTCCGACAGTACCCACAATTGGCCCAGAAAAAGATCATCATGATGCCCGGGCGCATTTCCCGCTGGAAAGGCCAACTGGACTTTCTGGCCATGATGGCGCAGCTGGTGCAAAAACGACCGGACTGCCACGGCATCATTGTCGGCGGCGCTGAACCTGGCAAGGAGCAGTTTCTGGAGGAGCTGGAAAAGGAACGTGCCCGCCTGAACCTGACCGACAAGGTTAGTTTCCTCGGCCAGCGCAACGATATGACCACCCTCTACCTTCTGGCGGACGTGGTCTGCCACATGTCCACGAAACCAGAACCTTTCGGCCGCACCGTTACCGAAGCCCTGGCCTCCGGCACACCGGTGGCCGCCTTTGACCGAGGTGGCGCAGCCGAAACACTGCGCGCCTGTTTCTCCGACGGACTGGTACCGCCAGACAATATAGAAGCGTTTGCCCAGACCGCGCTCGCCCTCCTCGACAATCCCCGACCTGAGATAGAGATACCGTGGCGATTCCAACTGGAAGCACAGACCGAAACCACGCTGAAGGTCTATGAGAACCTTCTTGCGCGGAGGCCTGCGCACCAATGAATGCGCAAGGCCCGCTGACAATCGCGCTGATTATCGCCACGCCCGGCACGGGCTGGGGCGGTATGGAAACGCACACAGCCGACCTCGCGAACGCCCTCTCGACCAGAGGCCACACCGTTCACGTTCTGGCACACAGCCAATACAGCGAACGCTTCGCCTCGCCGGTTTGTTTCCATCCACTGCCCGTTCAGCTCGGCCGACGCAACCCATGGCTGCACTACCGCCTGCGGCGACTGCTTCGCTCCATCCACCCGGACATCGTTCATGCCCAGGGTAACAAGGCCGCAAACCTGATCAGTTCAGCCCGTCATCTGAACAGTGCAACAGTGGGCACGCTTCATGGCACCAAGCGCTCCCATAAGGGGTTTGAGCGGCTGGATGGCGTGATTGGTGTCAGCCGTGATATTACCGACACCATTGCCCACGCCAATGCTCGGCTGATCCACAATGGCTTACCGCCTGTGGACACCTCCGGCGAAGAAAAGACGGAGGCCCCGACCTTCGAAATTCCTGCAGATCGCCCTCTCCTGTTAGCCGCAGGCCGTCTGGAACCAGTCAAACAGTTCGACCGGCTGATTCGCGCCTGGGCCAGGGCCGACTGCGGTGGTAGTCTGGTTATCCTGGGTGATGGTAGCCAGCGTGCTCAACTAGGTACCCTGATTCAGGAGCTGGACGTCTCAGACCACGTACTGCTTCCAGGCCATGAGCTCCATATGAAGCCCTGGCTCCAAGCCGCCACCGCCTGCATCATCAGCTCCAGCCGCGAAGGTTTTCCTTATATCATGGTGGAAGCGCTGATGGCGGGTTGCCCGGTACTGTCAACGCCAGTCAGCGGAGTGGGGGAATTTCTGCCAGAACAGAGTATTGCCGCGTCTGACCGCGTTGAGGATATCGCCACACTGGTTCGCACCAATCTCCGCAGCCCGATGGTTATGAGAGATTCCCAAAACGGCAGTTTCCTGTGGGCCCGGGAGCAACTCAGCCTTGAGGCGATGGTATCGAAGACTGAGGCTTTTTATCGGGACCTGTTGGCCAGTATGTCGACAGCGCGCTGATCACCGTATCCGCCAGGAGTCGATGCCCTGTTTCGGTAAGGTGGGTTCCGTCTGCCATCAAGGACTCGGCTTTCCGCTGCCATAATGGGTGGTAGGCATCGGCAAAAAATGCATTTGGCTCTCGTATGGCTAACTCTCGCAGGCCCTCATTGTAGCGCTCAATGCGCGGGTTCCGGGGCTCGTCGAGGTTCGGCGGCGTGGACACCAACGCGAACAGGGTGTCGGGGGCCGAGCGCAACACACGCTCAATATTGCCCAGATACTCATCCAGCGGCACCTGCTCCACCGCGCCCCAACGATCCTGCAGGTGGAGACGCCGGGCCCATTTCTTCAGCTTTTTGACGAGCTTTCGGGCAAGCTTCCTGCGGGGGCTGTCCGGGTAATAAAGCACATAGGGCGCACCACGAAAGGTGAGCCAGGAATCAACGAGCCCGTACTGAATAAACGCCAATTGATAGTTCCTGGGCGGGAAGGCCTCAGCATACTGAAGCAGCTCACGGGTTGTGCTCATGGTATGACCACAATTGGTGAGCGAAAGACCCAATTGCTTCGCAACGATCTGCGGCCAGACCGGTTCATGATAGTCTTTCAGGCCCTCGGTATTACAATCACCGTAGGCAATACAACCGTTCATACACGTGGCTTCCCGAGGCTTCCGTTGCACAAGGCGATAAAACGAGATTCGGATACGATCCATGATTGACCTGTCAGGCATTGAGCCATTCGCCTCTGGCTACAACCGACACTGCTACCGGCATCCGGATGATCCGGCATTGTGTCTCAAAGTACTGCGGCCTGAAAACATCGAAGTGCGGTACCAGCGCCAGGCCTGGCCAAAGAAAATGCTCGGCAAAGCGAGAATTGATGACAACCGCCAGGAACTCCGGGCGCATCAACAGCAAGCCATCCGGGCACTGATCAACGATGGCCACGACGAACTGGTCTGGGCACACCTGCCGCAATTTCATGGCGCGGTGGAAACCTCGCTCGGGCCGGCAAACATGAGTGAACTCCTCTTCGATGACCACGGCCTACCGGGCGAAACGCTCGAACACTACCTGAAACACCGAGGGTTTGATCAACCGATTCGGGACGCCGCAGACCGCTTCTGCAACTGGTTACTCGAAACCGGAATCCTCACCCGGAACCTGCTGCCCCACAACCTGGTGATCGCCGACAAGGGCGGACAACCGGAGCTGTTCCTGGTTGACGGGCTCGGCGCCCCCGCCATCCCCGACAAATTGGCCACTCTGTCCGCTTGGCGAGAACGATACATTGGCCGTCGTATCCGGCGCTTTTACCTGAGAATTGGCTGGGAAACCGGTAATCGCAGCGAGAGTTGGGAGGACTCTCAAAAGCTTTAGGGCAAATGACGAGTCTCAAAGGCCAACGAGCCTTGCCGCACAAGCCGGATGGTGGTAGCTTCCGTTCATTCTTTTTTCAGTTGATTGTCCTCCGATTTATGGCTATGTCCAAAGCATCGTTTTTGATCACTATCCTTGGGCTTGCCGGCAAGCTGCCACTACGTGCGGCCCAGTTGGCCGGCCGCTTTCTGGGCACTATCGCATGGACGTTCAGAACGAATTCTCGGCGTGTCACCGAGATCAATCTCGGCATTGCCTTTCCAGATCTTACGAACGATCAGCATCAGAACATGGCTCGCTCCAGTCTACGTCATACCGGACAGACCATGATGGAAATTCCACTGATGTGGGAATGGCCGGTCGAACGCTGCCTTGGCCTGATTCGGGAAATCGAAGGCGAGGAACTACTGGAAAATGCGAAGAAGGACGGCCGTGGCTTACTGCTGCTGGCCCCACATCTGGGCAACTGGGAACTCACAGGACTTTACTTTTCGTCACGCTACCGTATGGCGGCGCTGTACAGTCCGCCACATATCAAGGAATTTGAGGACTATATGATCCGGGTTCGCGGCCGGCTCGGCTCTGAACTGGTGCGTGGCGACCGTCGTGGCCTGGCACGGCTTATTGCCCTTCTCCGTGAAGGCGAGGTAACCGGCATTCTTCCAGACCAGAGCCCACGAGGAAAAGGAAACGCCTACGCGCCCTTTTTTGGCATGGACGTACGTACCATGACACTGGTTTCCAAGCTGCTGCAAAAGTCCGGCGCCAAGCCTTTGATGACCTATTCCGAACGCCTGAAAGACGGACGTGGATTTCGATTGGTTATTCGCGAGTGTGAAGAAGGCATTGCCGACACAGACCCCCTCATTGCCACTACAGCCCTGAACCGCTCAATAGAGAATGTGGTCAGAGAAATCCCGGAACAGTATCAATGGGAATACAAACGCTTTCGCCATCGTGTTCCTGGGGAAATCAATCCCTATAAACCCGATCGTGTATGCTGAATCGATGGTAAAGGCCTGAAACGTGTCGACTACGGATAGCATGAATATAAGTTCGCGCACCAGCCTTCTTGTTGCACTACTGTTGATGATCGGCCTGGGAGGCGCGCTCGTCTCGTCAAGCGTGCTCTCGGCAGCAACACTGATGCTCTCAGTTATCGGCATCATACTTATAGCACGCCAATCACTCCAGAAAACCGGCTGGGAACCCCCAAGGGAGCTGCGTTTAATCCACTTCGCTTTCTGGTTTTACGTCTCCGTCAGCGCATACTCCTGGGCTGTTGAAGGCTTCGACTATGAAGGCGGAAAAACGCTCGGCACACACGCCCGCTTTATATTGTTCTGGCCGCTCGTTATGGCTCTGAGCCATGCTCGCCTGCGTGCGATCACCGGATTCGCTGCCATCGGATTGATTTCCCTGTCCGTTATCGGTGCATTGATTTATGCGCTGCAGCCAGGTGCAGCAACGCCCACCGGCACTTTGAGTTCACGGTTCGGGGGCGGCATCAACCCAATCAGTTTCGGTAACATTGCACTTCTGGGAGGTATGCTCACCCTGGTAGGCGGGTTGTTTTTCCTGCGCAACGGAAACCGATTCCTGGCGATGGCCTTTATCGCGGGAAGCGTCGCGGCCGTGCTCACGTCCCTACTATCTGAAACCCGCAGCAACCTCCTGGCTCTACCATTTTTGCTTCTCATTGTTATTCCACTGCTTGGCCGAAAGCTCCGGCTGGCTGCTGTCTTGCTTATTCCCATCCTGGTCCTCAGTGCCGTTTTCTCAACGGATCGTACGCTGCAATCAATCGACGCCGCTCTGAATGACCATAGTCTCGATTCGGGAATCGAACTGCGCCTGGAGCTTTGGAATCATGCCTGGGAAATGTTTGTCGAAAATCCCTGGACGGGCGCAGGCCTTGGCGGGTTTAGCCATACCATCAGATCTGCCGTTGACAACGGTAGCGCATCGCCAGCGCTTCTGGATTGCTGCGTTGGTCATGCTCACAACGACCTGATCAACAATGCCGCGACGAGTGGCATTCCCGGCGTCCTAAGCTGGGCATTTCTGATCTTTATTCCTTTGGCGATCTTCAGCCAGCACGTTCGTAGCAAGCATTTCCCCACAGCTCACATTGCTGCGGCCGGTACCATGGTCACGGTGGGCTACTTTTTCTTTGGACTAACGGAAGCCACTTTCAATCGAAGCCTGTTTCTGACCTTCTATCTATTGATCATTTCCGTACTGGCGACCACTCTATTCCATGAATTAAAGGCGTCATACGTTCGCAAGCGCGGATGTCGGGTGTCGACAACCGTAATCACCATGAATGAAGAGGACCACATTGCGGACTGCCTGGTGTCGGCCCGGCAGGTCTCCGACGAAATAATTGTGCTGGACAGTGGCAGTTCTGATCGCACTGTAGAAATTGCACGGCAATACGCCGACATTGTTGAAACCACAGACTGGCCTGGGTTCGGAGTACAAAAACAAAGGGCTCTTGAGAGAGCAACAGGTGACTGGGTGTTATCTCTGGATGCCGACGAGCGGATTACCGAGGAACTGGCCCGCGAAATAAATCATCGTTTGGCCGCCCCGGATGCCGACGCTTATAAGCTCCCCTGGGCCGTTACGATCTATGGCAAAAGACTGGACTTCGGTCGCAGCGGACGCGCCCCTCTACGCCTTTTTCGACGTGAAGGCGTATCCTTTTCGGATGCTTTAGTCCATGAGCGAATTCTTATCCCCGAAGGCCGCAGCATAAAAACACTGCGAGGGCGACTCACCCATTACACCCATCGTGACTTTGGGCACTCCCTGGAAAAGAGCGCAAAATACGCGTGGCTGGGATCCAGGGAAAAGCACCGTCGGGGCAAAAGAACTCGCACCATGCTCTACCCTACCCTAAGGGCGGTCATGACGTTCATACAGGTCTACTTTATCCGTTTTGGTTTTCTCGATGGCTCTGTGGGGTATCTAACGGCGGTCACCTATGCACAGGTGACATTTAATAAATACGCCGGCCTCTGGACATTGAGCCGTAACAAACACCCTGTCGAATAGCTATTTCACATAGTAATAAAGGCAGTACTGATCGAACTTGGCGTCGCCGTCAGCGCAGTTGAGAACCGAGCCGTTGGGTACATTTATAATCAAAGGTGAGACCTTGTCATCCAGACTTGAAAGCATTGTGGCTAGTCAACGCTTCAGCCAACTGATGGTGGCCACTATCATCGGCTTCGTTCTGTTCAAACGATTCTACCGGGATATCGGTGACGTCTTCTTTATGATCACCTTTATTGGCACCTTGTTATCCATTTTCTATAATTTCAAGAAGATAAAAAAAGACCCGATATACATTGCGTTTTTCATCTCCATTGCCATTCCCCTGTTGAGCTGGATCAACAGCATCGTAGCCATCCCTGATCTGGCTATGCCAAAACCGTCCCCGTTCTTCTTCTATAGCTTTTTCATCTTTTGGTTTATCGCCTATTGGACGAGAGGAAATACCAACATAATCGCTGGAATCCTGATCGCTTATTGCTTGAGTGCGCTGGGAATCTTTATCAGCAACTCGAGCGATTTTTTCGGGGAAATATACGCCGGAATCTCCGGTTCCCGTATTGATTTTAATGTAGTTAATGCTCAGCACACCTCGTTATTTTCAGGATTTGGCTTAATTGCATCCATTTTTTTGCTCCTTGCCAGAACGACAGCGTCAAAGCACCTGAAACTACTGAAGTCATCGCTTGCCATCGCTTTCTTCCTGTTTTTCCTACTGATTACCGTGATCACCCAGTCGCGTCAGGTTTGGCTCTCCTTGCTCTTGTGTTTTCTCGCAGCCCCTTTAACCCTGAAACTTTTGCCACAGTCACGTATCTCAACTAAAGCTGTGGTGCTTTCTTATATCGCATTGTTTTTCGTACTGATGGCGCTGTCAACGTCGCAAATCGTCTCCAAAAGGATCGGTGCTGAAACTGACAACATAAAAAATGCGGCAACGTTGGACATAGAATCTATTCCTAACAGTGGCAGTGTCGGAATACGGATTAACCTGTGGATAGAAGCCTGGCAGTGGTTCAAAATGCGGCCTCTACTCGGCAGCGGCGAGAATGCCAGAGAGTTGGTTATCTCCGAATCAGATAATTTTTCAGACGCCATGAAATCCAGTTTCAGCCACCTTCACAACTCCCACATCGAAAGCTTGGTCAGCTTTGGAATAGTCGGAACTGTGTTCATTTATTTTCTGATCTTTTTCCCCGTGATCACGGTTTCAAAGAGCCCCAAAGGCGTCACTGGCAATACGTGGCGTATATTCGCAACAACGACGGCCATATTCTGGATAACCGTGAACTGTTTTGAGTCATTTTTCTTTTCCTGGAATGGCATATATGTCTTTTCGGTGTTCTACGGCATTATTTATAGCTTCCAATTCAAAAAAAATGACCGTCTCCTTACAGGCCCTCCGTAAAATTCGGATCAATCTACGATCCCCTGCTTAAACACCTTTGACATTTTCTTGATGTTTCTACAAAGCTTTTCTGACAGTCCTTCAACTACCATACCGACCTAAACCTGAACTGTGCTCGCATTACAGCGAGCGCTTCCTGTGAAACAGCACTGGAATCAGACATGGTCAACTCCCAGGTATCCCCGGGTATCCGCCAGCAGGTGCTTGGCTTTGCAGCCGCAGGCGGCATCGCAACCGCCATTCATTGGGCGTCGATGGCTGGCCTTGTACTACTTGGACTCTCGCCTTTATACGCAACCGCTATTGGAAGCCTGTGCGGCGCTGTTGCCAATTATTTGTTTCAACGTCAGTTAGCCTTTCCGAATGCAGATACCCATGCAAAGACCGTCGGACGCTATGCGTTGTCCTGTCTGCTTGCCTGGATAACGAATTTCATTCTGTTTTCTTTCTTCCATCAGGGCCTGTCCCTGCCAGTCACCGCTGCCCAGATCGTCACAACGACATTCGGGGCGCTATTGAACTTTGTTGTTTACCAGAGGTTGGTCTTCCATGAGCAGACATAGTGTTCTCCCTACCCGTATTAGCAGTAAACAAGTTCTTTCCATCGTCGTACCCGTCTTCAACGAACGAGCAATGCTGCCCGTTTTTCTGGAACGGGTGCTGCCTATTCTTGATTCCCTCACGGTAGCGACCCAACTGGTTTTCGTTGATGACGGCAGCGAAGACGGGAGCGCCAACTACATCTCCAGTTTTCTGGCGCGTCGCAGTGGTATTCGATTGGTAAAACTGACCCGTAACTTTGGCAAAGAAGCGGCTCTCACTGCCGGCCTGGAACATGCGACCGGTGATGCTGTCGTGGTGATTGATGCGGATCTTCAGGACCCACCAGAACTTATTCCAACCATGGTCGAAGCGTGGCAGTCCGGTTCCGATGTTGTATTGATGCAGAGGCGGTCCAGGCACGGGGAATCTCTGCCCAAGCGCCTGAGCGCTCATCTGTTTTACCGGCTGCTCAATCGAACAAGCAGGACAAATATCCCCGTCGATACCGGAGATTTTCGACTGATGAGCCGCAGGGCAGTCGATGCGCTGATGTCTCTGGGCGAACGCAATCGCTATATGAAGGGGCTTTTTGCGTGGATAGGCATGCCCACCACGGTACTTCCTTATGACCGGGCGCCACGAGCTGCGGGAGTTTCCAAGTGGGACTATCCCAGGTTGATCGGGCTCGCGCTGGAAGGACTGACCTCGTTTTCAACATCACCACTGCGCTGGGCCACTGGCGTGGGCCTGCTTGCAGCATCAATGGGTGCCCTTTTCGGGCTCTGGATCGTCGTCAAGGCTACGTTACTGGGTGACGTCACCAACGGCTATCCATCGCTGGTGGCCATCATTACGTTTCTGGGAGGGATTCAGCTTCTTAGTATTGGCATCGTAGGCGAGTATGTCGGCAAAACCTATGTCGAGACAAAGCAACGCCCGATTTACCTCACAGAAGATGTCATGGAGAGCGTCCAGGCAGGAGCTCGACCCAACACCCTGAATCCGGAGCCATATCGCCATGCTAGCTCGAATTAGCCCCTGGTTGCTTGTCCTGTCCGCCATTTTAGCAAGTCGCTTCATCGGTATGGCCCTGTTTCCATTCGCCGACACGACAGAACCACGGTACGCTGAAATCGCCCGGCTGATGGTAGAAACCGGTGACTGGATCACCCCCTGGTTTGAACCGGGCGTACCGTTCTGGGGCAAACCGCCACTGTCGTTCTGGGCGCAGGCCGCGTCAATCCAGTTGTTCGGGCTCTCCGAATTCGTCATCAGGCTACCCTCCTGGATCGCAACCGTCGGTATCGTCTATCTAACCTGGCACTTCGCTTTACTGCTCTGGGGGAAAACAGTCGCTCGTTGGTCCGCTCTGGTCTTCTCTTCCATGGCCCTGACTTACATCAGTGCCGGAGCGGTGATGACCGACGCCTTTCTGGCGCTTGGCACCACGCTTGCCCTCGTCAGCCTTGGTCTCACCCTGAATGGGAAGTCCACTGCCTGGGGATTCCTTTTCTTCGTAGGCGTGGCCATTGGACTGCTGGCTAAAGGCCCGCTCACCTTGGTTTTGATTGGCGTTCCGATTGGCACCTGGCTGGTTATGACCCGAACAGCGCCCGCAAAGCTTGGCCGGCTCCCCTGGCTCTGGGGGTGTACCTTCACAGCTCTGGTTGTTCTGCCGTGGTATGTGCTTGCCGAGTGGAAAACCCCTGGATTTATCGACTACTTTATTGTTGGCGAACATGTTCGCCGGTTTCTTGACCCGGGATGGGCGGGGGACCTTTACGGTACTGCCCATCTGCAACCCAAAGGTATGATCTGGGTTTTCTGGATCTGGGCCAGTTTTCCCTGGGGTCTTATCGCCATCAGCTGTCTGGCGGTGTCCTGGTTTCGAGGGAAGGGCAAGGATTCGATGCGCGCACTGCGCGACCCAAGACTGCTTTTCGTTTTTCTGGCGACCATGGGCCCGCTGTTATTCTTTACCCCTGCTGGCAACACACTCTGGACCTACGCACTCCCCTCCTTGCCGTTTACTGCCATACTGATCGCTTACTGGCTCACCAGGCTGGATTTGGCCCGCTTCAGTAAGTTTTATTATCCATTGGCAGGAGCCGTTCCAGTGTTGATGACCGTATTTGTCTTGCTGGGAACGCAAGGCGTCTATACGCTGAAAACCGAAAAGCAGCTGGTTCTGGAGTACGAAAAGCTGGCCGATCACGACAGCAGTCCACTCTTGTACCTCAATGATCTGCCGTTCTCTGCAAGGTATTATTCCAGAGGAGCTGCACAAGAAATAACATCGGAGGAACTGTCAGCAACGAAAGCCAATCCTCACTATGCGACCTATTTCGTTGCCATTCCGAAGCAAATCTCCCAGGAATCAGTGGTCACATGGCTTCGAGAGGCCAACACAGAATTACTGAACCGGCGA
Source organism: Marinobacter sp. UBA3604 (assembly GCF_002375325.1). NCBI lineage: Bacteria > Pseudomonadati > Pseudomonadota > Gammaproteobacteria > Pseudomonadales > Marinobacteraceae > Marinobacter > Marinobacter sp. UBA3604. The sequence continues at coordinate 16,705 of NZ_DFMB01000048.1, read as the reverse complement.
TATCGATTAGTGTCGTTTAATCCAAATATCCATCGTCAGGAATTGTCAAAGAATGACCAATAGATCCTTTAGTTCAATCGACAGCCGACGACTTGGCATCCTGATTGTGGAAGACCAGAAAGACCTGGCGGAAAACCTGTTCGAGTTTCTCGGCGACGACCGCTACACCCTGGACTATGCCGCCGACGGGTTGACCGCACTGCACCTGCTGGCAACTCAGACATACGATGTCATTGTTCTGGACCTGATGCTTCCCGGGGTAGACGGTTTCGAGATCTGTCGCCGTATCCGGCAAGATCTACAATGCCAGAAACCGGTCATCCTTATGACCGCGTTGAGCTCACTCGCAGATAAAGAGAAGGGGTTTAACTGTGGTGCTGACGATTACCTGGTGAAACCATTTGAACTCAAAGAGCTACAGCTCAGAATTGACGCTCTTCACCGGCGCTACACCCCGGTTTTCAAGGGACTTCAGGCCGGAGAGCTTCAGTTTGATCCCGGCACGCTCAGCGTACATTATCGGGGAAAATCGACAGAACTTACCGGTACGCCCGCCAGGCTCTTTGAACTACTGATTCGCGCCTATCCCAGCTTTCTCAGTCATGATGTCCTTTCGGAATCAATCTGGGGTGATGAAAATACAGAAACCGGAGGGAACACGCTGCGTACCCATATCTATGCATTACGCAAGACCCTGGAGAAGGCGTTTGGCGATAGCCTGATAAAAACCGTTCATGGGCGCGGCTATCGTTTAATACTGCCTGACCCAAAGGCCATGCCACAATGAAGCAGCATTCACTGTCCCGCCGCCTGTCCGCCACACTGTTTGGCATTGTTGTCATAACGACAACAGTTTCGATGGTCGCCGTCGAGCTCTTTGTAAACGATGTGGAAGACACTATTCGGGGCCTGGAACTGAAACTTGATGCCGAGTACTTCAAAGAGCAAATTACGGAGTCGAGCTTTCAGAGCTGGAAAACCGGTCGCATTGAAGCGTACTTTCTACCAAGTGGCGCACCAGAATCACTTTTGCCCCAGCACCTTCATGACCGTCCCGTCGGATACTCAGACGAAATCGAGTTTGATGACTGGACGAAAATACTGAACGTTGAAACAACCATCAAACCTCCTGGACGGCTCTACGTGTCGGAGGACATCACGATTATGGAGAACAGGGAAGCGGTGATTCAGATCGTGCTGCTCGTTCTGGCTGCAGGGCTGATGTTTTTGGGGCTTTTCGTTTCAGGTATTGCCTCATCTTATCTGCTAAAGCCGCTACGGGCACTGACTCACGACGTGCAGTCAACAGAGCCCGGGGTTTCGATGCAAAGACTCTCACGCGACTACAGGGATCGCGAATTCGACCAGATCGCCGATGCCTTTAATCGCTTCCTTTCGGCAATGGAGACCGTGGTTGAGCGGGAAAAGTCCTTTGTAAAGCTTGCCAGCCACGAATTTCGAACCCCCCTGGCGGTCATTATGGGCGCTTTAGATGTACTGGAGCAGCGCAAAACGCTCTCGGAAGCCGATCAGAAAACCCTGGGACGAATTCGCAGATCTACCCGCACCATGCGGGAAGACACAGAAATGCTATTGAGAATTGCCCGCGGGGAACAGGATAGGGACAACCCTGCCAACATTGATATCGTAGCAACGACCCGTGAACTGCTTGTCGACCTCAAGGATCTGAACCCTGCATTTAACGGCCGCACAGTACTCCACCCCCAGAAAGATCGCGTTGTCCTACGTTCAGACCCCGCCCTGGTACGGATGATTATCCGCAATCTGGTTCAGAATGCTCTCGGACACACCAACGGCAGCGTCGACATTTTTATAACGGATCACAGGATTCGCATTCAGGACTTTGGCAAAGGTCTTTCAACCTCGGCAATGGAGGCAATATCAACCGTTGTGGCGCCGGAGACCAGAAAACTCCATCAAAGCAGCTTTGGCCTATTGATTGTGCAACTGGCCTGCGAACGCATTCACTGGGGCCTCCAGGTTGAAAAAACAGACTCCGAAGGCACCGTCATTGTCATTGATACGCAGGATCTGCCCCACTGAGTACCTGCAACGCCGTCGCTATGGTTTATTCACGTCAGGGGTATCATACTTTTGCTCACGATAAAGCCATAGTGGCAGTTGGGCAAATGCCAAAGCCCGTTGAAATTCAGCCTGCGACGGCTCGGCATCGGAGTATTCCGTTTTGCCCGACCCGGGGTCGTAGATGCCCTTCAAGGGCGATTGATCCGGCCTGAGAACCAACACCTGATGATCGCCTCCCATCCACGCATAGTTGTCATTGAACTGCATCATAGCGCGCCCGGCTTTTTCCGGGTGCCTGGTGATGTCCCTCCCTACCATCGGATGGTCCGCTTCCATGCCCATCAATGACAGCAATGTCGGCGCCAAATCGATCTGACTGACCATGGTTCTGATACGCTGCGGCGCAATCTTGCCACCGAGAATTAATCCGGGGATGTGGAAGTTTTTGATAGGAACCAGCTCGTCACCCCATACACGAGCATCATGATCTGCCACAATCAAGAAGACGGTATTCTCCCAGTAGTCCTGCTGGCGTGCCGTCGCAATAAATTCGCCCAGGGCATGATCAGCGTACTTTACCGCATTATTGACGGTGTTCTTCTCGCTGTCATAAAGCGAGATCCGCCCATCTGGAAATTCGAAGGGGGTGTGATTGGAAGAGGAGAATACCAATCTGAAAAACGGCTGCCCGGCGGCGTTCAGTTTTCGCAGTTCTTGATCCGCTTTCCGAAACAGATCCTCGTCGCTTACTCCCCAGCTACCTGTGAACGTTGGGCTATCGTAGTCGAGCTGATCGACAATATGCTGAAAGCCATTGCCTGAGAAAAAGCTCCGCATATTGTCGAAATGCGCTTCACCTCCGTAAATAAAACCGGTGTCATAGCCTTTGCGTTCCAAAAGGCCGGCCAGCGTAAAGAAGTTCGACTGCGACAGTGACAGCTTCACCACACTGCGCGATGCGGAGGGTAGAAACCCGGAGATGACGGCCTCAATTCCGCGAACAGAGCGCGTTCCTGTGGCATAAAGGCTCTCAAACCACCACCCGTCATTTTTCAATGCTTCCAATCTGGGCGTAACCGGCCTGCCCCCGAGGGATTCCACAAATGTTGCGCCCAGGCTTTCTTCCAGGACAATCACCAGATTGATGGGCGACGTCCTTTGATAGCTGGGAGTTTGATGATGCAATGTAGGGTAGTTGTCAGACGAAAACTCGTAACCTTCCAGCCAAGGCGCACTTCTAACCTCATCCAACATCACCTCGTCTGTTATTGACCCGTAGGCCTGATTGCTCTCGGTTTCATGCTTTAAGTTGTAGATGGCAAATGCAACAGACCACGTAGAGTTGATGATCAATGAGTTGACCAGCGGATCTGACGTTAGAGCAAACATGGCCGGATTCGCTGGGCGATGGCCGGTTGTCGAACGCACACACATAAATACCGTTACGACCACCAGCGGCCAGATCAACAGTGCTTTTCTATGGCTTGAAGGCCGGGGTGCGCCCAACCACGAGCGTAATGTTCTCCAAAAAACGGCCACACCAGCAACGGTAAGCCCGAGGCTGAGGAATACCGTGGACTTGTAGCCGGTCCACAGCATGGAAAACACTTCCCGGGGATACTTTAAATACTCGATAAAAAGCCGGTTAGGCCGAACATCGTACTGGTTGATAAAGGCAGGAGTGACTAGCTCCATAAAAATGATCAGCGCGATGACCAGAATTGCCCAGGAGAACGTCAGCTTTTTCCACAGAGCCCAGTTAAATCGGTTCCCTAAAATGGGAAGAACCAACAGCATCGGCGCCACAGCCATCCCCGCGAGAATCAAATCAACTCTCAGCCCATGTAAGAATATACTTGGGAACACGCCTGACTCGGACACTCGGTCGAACTGCCATAGAACAAGCAAACAGCGCGATAGACTACCGACAAGCAGAACAGAACAAAAAACAACCAACAAAGGAAAATAAGCACCCGCCCTCGTAACAAAGTGGCATTTGGGCTTGGCACTACCAGAACGTTCTACGGGCATTGGAATGCAATCCTCGTACTTAAAAGGCTGAATTTTTAAGCGGGAGGTTATTGCATTCGGGGTGGAAGCAGTGTCAGGAAAATGTCAAAGAAATATCAAAAAGTAGAGCGACCTGAGACCCGAAGGTTAAGTCAGGATCGACCGCGAAAAAAGTATTTCTGCCAGGTATAAAGTCGCCCCCAAAAACCAAGATGCTTCGATTTCAAAAAAACAAGTCCGGGAGCGCGCCCCCAACTATGCTGAAACCAGTGGATTAAATAGCTGTTGTCTGGAGCGACGAAGTTCATTGGTTCCTGTTGATAGCCATAGAAGTATTCAACGGGATAGAGCTTGCAACGCTCAAGCTCTTGCAGTCCCTTGTCGACCAGTAAGCTGGTCAGTATTTGGGGGCCAATGTACAACGGCGATTCCCATATCGCACTTTCATAAAAATCAATCAGTGCTGCCAGAATTCTGGAATTCTTTTCGGCATATATCGACGCCGTTCCAAGAAAATCCTGATTCTCATAACCAACGGAAAACTGAAGGCCGGAAAAAAGCGGAAACGGATCTTTTCGGATGGTCACGTCGGTATCAAGGTATAGGCCACCATCACGCTGAAGGACCTTCAACCTTAGGTAGTCGGATACGAATGCGTACAGCTTTTTCTGGTAGCACACCTTTGCGAAGGCACAGGAGTCAACCCATTCGTTTATCGCCTGGTCAGACTCTGTCCAAAGCCTGTAGTGGTAGCCCTGCTTTGACCAGTCATCAATACAGGCATGGGCCAATGGTGGCATTCGACTCCCCAACCAAATGGCATGTATTGTTTCATTCATCACCCGAAAGCCCTATTCGAATCCCCATATTACCTTCTATTTCAACCAAAATTTTCTATTGTAAACATACCGTTGAATCCGCTCACCCAGAGTAAACAACTCCCTGAGGATTGTGACAACAATAGCTCTACGCTGCGTTTTTTCCGTGTAACCGATCATCGATTCAAACTGATGATCGTGATAGACAAAGCCCGGCTCAACGCCACAACACAACACCTTATTTGACCAGTATCGGTCCATATAGATATCAACCGACAGAAAAACCGGCCTCAGCGATTCGATAAACTTTTCTGCGGCGCCTGGGGTCAGGTAATACCCCATGGTGCTCATAGGCCCTTTGGTATAGCGAAGCAATCGAAGTCCTTTCAATTGAGCGTACTCAAATGCCTTGTGATTTCGTGTTTTGTTTTCAAACAGCCTGACGCACCCCGCCTCTTGAGGTAATTCAGGAATATTCTTCAAAAAGATCTTGAACAATCCCTCGTCAAATATGACATCGTCTTCCAGAATTACCAGATTCTGATTTTCCTGAAGACACTTTTGCCAAATTCTGTAATGGCTGGCAAAACAGCCAAGCTGTCCCTGACTTAAAGGAGCTCCTTTCACCCTCAGTCTTTTTTTCTCGTCGTAGAACGGCTCAATGGGGTTTGGATCGCGCTGGCCATCTACCCCCCAAAAGAATTCAAAGGGAATTCCGGCACTGTCCAGAAGGGACTTAATGCGGGCTTGCCGGGCTTTTGCCCGTTCCAACGTGAGCACGATGACTTTGGCTGGGCAGATCCCATCCGGCATAGATTCTATCCCTTTGAAGTACAGGTATCAGTACTCGGCCGACTTCCTCAGCTCACGCTTGAGGCGCCGGCGCACTTTGATTTTTCGAAGGATATTCAACGGCTTTCCCCTGAGCTCTCCCTTCTCACCGGTAAGGAACTCATCGACCGCATCGATCACGCGAGCACTGGACTTGCCGTCACGAAAACCATGCAGTTCATCGCACAGGGCCCTTGCCGCAGACATCAGTTCAGGGGGCCGACCCAATGCTGTTTCCAGCGCTTGCTCAACCCGATCAGGCGAGTTGACGTCAATCAGATATGGACCCGGCATTTTTGTGTTGAGCGTCACCACCGGACGGTCCAGAAACATAAACTCGAACATGATGGAGGATGTGTCGCATAACATCACGTCCGCCTCTGGCAGTATCGGCAGCAAGTCTTCATGGCTCTCGACAAAACGCAGGTTTGGCCCTGCAAGCGCCCGGTACTGATCGGTAATTGCCGGATCCATTTTGGGGTGCAATGTGACGATAAACTGCCAGCGATCATTTTGAGACAGATTTGCGATAGTGCTCAACAACTGGGGAGCTGCAGTCACGGAACGACTGAACGTGGATGCAAAAAATACGACGGGCCGCTCGCCCTCATTCCGTAGACGTTCACCGGTATGCCGGTTATCGAACAGGGGGTCCAACTTGGGCCAGCCGGTTTTGGCAACCGAAAAATACTTATACTGCTGTGCCAACTCGCCAAATTTTTTGGTGTCTTTGCTCGCGTGAGTACAGTAGAGGTCAAAAAAGCCACGAATCCGGTAGTGATCACTTTCGTCCTCGCTGCTATGCCCCCTTTTGTTTCGAGCGAGGCCGTGAAATACCTCAACTTTGATTCCGGGAAAGAAATACGGCACCCAGTCACCAGGGGCAAAAGTCGCACAGGCATCGTATTCCATCACGCCCTTCACAGTTGTCAGGCGGTGCTCATCCGGTAACAGCGGCGCCGCAGAGCAGCCTGCTACAAACCAGGCGGCGTCATCGCCCCGTTTGCGTATTTCTTCCTGTAAAGGCCGCAGAATGGAATACGAGTACGGCTGATTAACAAACAAAAGATAACGACGCATTCAGAACCTGCCCGTCAAAGCGTTATAAAGCTCGCCGGTCTGCTGTACAGTTTGCGAGGTATGAAAATCAGCAGCTATCCGCTCTCGGGCTGCAAGCCCCAACTGGCGCAACAAGCTGCCATCTCGATACAGGCGCTCAAGGGCACTCGCGAGGGCCTGAGAGTGATCAGGAGCCACCACCAACCCGCTGGCTCCATCCTCAACAAGTTCAGGCATGCCACCAACACTTGTCACCACCGGCGCAACTCCATAGGCCATCGCTTCAATCACAGCCCGAGGCAGCCCCTCTCGCTCCGTGGAGGGCAATACAAAGACATTGCTGGCTGCCGCAATGGCCGGCGCATCCCTGCGAAAACCAGTAAAGTGAATTCGAGCAGAACGATTAGTGGACTCCGCCTGAGCTCGCAGATCCTTGTTCTCAGCCATATCGCCCACCAGAATCAGGTGCGCTTCAATGTCATCAGGCAACTTGCAGAATGCGTCAATAAGAACGTCGTAGCCCTTGCGAGGGGAGTTACGACCAGTACAACAAACCACAAAGGCGCCCTCGGGTATACCAAACTCCCCCAGATCAGCTGGCTCAGCCTGGTACCACCCGAGGTCATGGCCCTTGTAGATCCGCTGGAGCTTCGAATCTGGAATACGCATCCACAAAAACTTCAGGCTCGACAGGTAATCTTTAATTGCATCGGCGACGCACACAATTTTACTGACCCGGGGATGCAGAAACGTTATCCAGGATTCGGGGTTCAAAAAACTGATGTTCCCGATCACACCTCGATAGGCCACGATCCTTATGTCCGTGCCTTTCGAGGCAGTCAGGCCACAGGCCAGGGCCCGAGGATTGTACGCGTGTATGACCTCGTAATCTTTCTTCTTCAACTGCTCGCGGATAGCCGCGATGCCTACCTTGTCGAAGCGATCTTCCAGCGCCATCGGTTGAGCGACCATGCCCTCATCCACAAGGCGCTGATAATTTTGCCCTTTCGGATTACACATTACATCCACATCATACCCGGCTTTTTTAAGGCCAATGAATAGCTCGGTTTCCGGGCGATCACATGCGTCAGTCAGACAAAGGACAGCTGGTAGCGGCCCGTTTTTTTGCGTATTACTCAAGCCTCTTGACTCCCGTTATAGCCATTCATTAAAAAATACCAGACGCGCTCCTGAGTTTTCGCGCCAGCCAGTTTCCGAAGAGACCGGGCGAAGCGCTCAAGGTTGGCAGATTTCCAACCCGCAGACGCCGGTGACTGGACAATCCGCCCCTTATCAAAATCAATCAAAAAGAACTCATCCCCTCGCACCAGAACGTTAAAACAATTCAGGTCTGCGTGTTTTACTCCAGCATCGTGGAACCGGCGCAAATTCACGCCGAGATTCCTCCATCCGTTATCATCCAGCGATCCTATCAGGTCAGCTAGTGGCGCGGTGTTGTCAATTCGCTCAATAATAATCGATGCTTGATAATGTAACGGCGACATTCTTCGATACCATGCTGCCACCGGTTTGGGTACAGGCAGCTCCAACTCTGTCAACCAGTTGAGCAGGCGAAACTCGGCAAAGGATCGGACATGCTGTTCCCCCAGAAACACATAAGATGACCTAGAGAGCCTTGTCATCAATCCGCCACGCAGGTATTTCCGCAGCACAACCTGATGGCCGTCGGCATCGACAAACCATGCGCCACCACGTCCTCCGCTACTGACTGGACGTGCCAGTTTTCCCCAGTATTCAGGACTGAACCAAGCCTCTGACACCTGGCCGAGATAATCCGGATGGAGAAGGCAGGCTGAGTGGTTGTCCCGGACGCAAATTTCAGACTCAGCCATGCTCACCCTAATACAAACCAATAACCAAAGAGACGAACCGCTGGTCGCCCTGAGACGATAACCAGCGAGTAGGTTAGAATACGCAGCAGTTTATCAATGAATCACGCCAAAGCTCTACATACATGTTTTCTGAACCTGAAACGGACCGTAACTTGATTAACTCCATCTGTATATTGCGCCTGTCCGCCATTGGCGACGTCACCCATGTCATTCCCGTGGTATTGAGCCTTCAGGAACAGGTGCCCGGCATTAAAATCACCTGGGTAATCGGCAAGATTGAAGCAAAGCTGATTGGCGACCTGCCGGGTGTCGAGTTTGTCGTTTTCGACAAGAAAGCCGGTCGAAAAGGTTATGCGGACTTGCATAACACCCTGAAAAACCGAAAATTTGACGCCTTGCTGCATATGCAGGTGGCCTTCAGGGCCAATCTGGCGGCGGCGATGATTCCGGCAAAGGTGAAAGTAGGGTACGACCGTGCCCGTAGCAAGGACCTTCACAGCCTGTTTATAAACCGGAAAATCGCTCCGGCAGCGCAACAGCACGTGCGGGACTGCCTGGCAAGCTTCCTGGAGCCACTTGGCCTGGAACCCGCCGCACCAAAATGGGTCATTCCATTGGCCTCCGAAGATCATGAGTTCGCCAGGCAGCACCTCGCAACGGACCGCAGGAACCTCGTGATCAGCCCCTGTGCCAGCCACACCCTTCGCAACTGGCCTGCCGAGCGCTATGCCCAACTGGCTGATCACGCCATCCGCACTCACGGCATGAAGGTGATTCTGGTGGGCAGTCCCGCCCCCTTTGAAGCGGAGTTTTGCACAGACATCGAAAACGCTATGGCGGAACAAGCGCACAACATCTGTGGCAAGGATACACTGAAACAGCTCACCGCTCTGTTGGAACGCGCCGATCTGGTCGTCGCACCGGATACCGGGCCGGCCCACATTGCCAGTTCAATGGGCACCGATGTGCTGGGTATTTTCGCGGCCAGCAATCCCAATCGTTCCGGCCCTTACAACTCGCTGCAATGGTGCGTGAATCGATATCCGGAAGCGTTGAAGCGGTTTACCGGAAAAACCGTTGAGCAGGCTCGCTGGGGCGCCAAGGCGGAATTCGAGGGGGCGATGGAACTGGTGACGGTGGAGGACGTGACGGAGATGCTGGATCAGTGGGTTGCCCAGCACTGATGCCGAGCCACTGTCTACGGCTCTCTCGGGCCTTCTCTTTAACCCTCTCCCGCGATGGGAGAGGGTATGACAATCCAGGCGAATGAAAGCACCGCTTTACTTGCGGGCGGTGTAATCCTGATAGGACTTTTCTTCCACAAATCGTGAACCCAGGGCCAGGTTAACGTCCTTCTTGATGGCGGCGCGCTTGTCGTTGGTAACATAGACGGCGCGAGCCAACTCAATAAACTTTACGCCGAAATCCTGAGCAGCTTCCTGATCACGAATGTCGTCTTCGATTTCCCAGAGCGCCTCGTTCACTTCTTTAAGCTGCTTGCGCAGATCTGCGATGGCTGCCTGATCCTGAACGGCCTCGTTCCAGGTGGCGCTCAGTTCGTCCAGCTCGAGCCGAACATTTTTGACCTTTTCCGCGTCTGCAATGCGTTCAGACTTGATCTCCAGAATGGTGATCTTGTCCAGCACTTCGCCGAAGGAGACCGGCACTTTGATAACGTCCGCCATTTGCTCTTCCTGCAGGTGTTGTTAGTGGACCACGGCGTTAGCCGTTAACCGCTGTCAGCCAGTGTGAATGCGCAGGACTCTTGCCCTTCACAGCATCGAAATACATACCCTGCAACTTCTCGGTCAGCGGGCCGCGCTTGCCAGCGCCGATCAAACGGCCATCCAGCTCACGGATCGGCAGCACTTCTGCAGCGGTGCCAGTAAAGAAGGCTTCGTCCGCAATATAGACCTCATCCCGGGTGATACGACGCTCTTTCACCGGAATGTTCAGCTCTTTCGCGAAATCCAGGATGGTCTGGCGGGTGATGCCTTCCAGGCAGGACGTCAGTTCCGGTGTATGGAGCACGCCATCACGCATAATGAAGATATTCTCGCCGGAACCTTCAGCCACGTAGCCTTCGTTGTCCAGCAACAGGGCTTCTTCGCAGCCACTGGCAATGGCTTCATTCAGGGCCAGCATGGAGTTGATGTAATTACCGTTGGCCTTGGCCTTACACATGGTGATGTTGACGTGATGCCGCGTGTAGGAGGAGGTCCGGACCTTGATGCCCAACTCCTTCGCTTCCGGTGACATGTAGGATGGCCAACTCCAGGCGGCGACCATGACATGAACCTTGAGGTTGTCTGCGCGCAGCCCCATACCTTCAGAGCCGAGAAACACCATTGGGCGCAGGTAGGCTTCGTCCAGATTGTTTTCACGCACTGCGGCGATTTGGGCCGCATTCAACTCGTCCTTGCTGAACGGCATGGTCATGTTGAGGATATGGGCGGAGCGGAAAAGACGATTGGTGTGATCTTCCAGGCGAAAAATCGCAGCACCCTTTTCAGTGCTGTAGGCGCGGACACCCTCGAAACAACCCAGACCATAGTGCAGGGTGTGGGTCAGCACGTGAGTTTTGGCTTCCCGCCAGGGAACCATTTCACCATCCAGCCAGATCAGGCCATCGCGATCAGCCATCGACATTGTTTCTGCTCCTAAAGCACTCTATTCGGGAAACCGGCATTCTAGCAGGAAAACTCGGGGTTACGAAGGGGCGCAATCACTCTTCCATCACTCCTCCATCACTTCTCAATCACCCCAACATAACCCGATTCCACATACTTTGGATGTAATCACGCTCTTCGGGAAACGCATCACCCGCCACCTGGCTATTCAGGTTCTGCAGTGCCCGCCGGTGTATGGTGGAGCGCAGGGTGATAAACGTTTCCCTGAGTTTTTCAGTGTCTTCCACCGGCAATACCCCCGCCCGGCCCAGTTCCTCCATCTGGCGAATATTATCGGACCACTGCGTCAGTTCCGGATGCTCGGAACACCAGGCCAGCATCAGGTACTGAACCATAAACTCAATATCAATAATGCCGCCGTAGTCGTGTTTGATATGGAAAACCTCAGGCACCTTGCCTTCGATTTGCGGGGTGCCCAGGGCGGTGCGCATCTTCTCTCGCATGCCGACCACTTCTTCCCTCAGCTTTCCCCGATCCCTTTGCTGACACAGGATGTCTGCACGTAGCTTTTCAAAGGCTTCCAACGTTTCCGGACAGCCTGCCACACCACGGGCGCGGGCCAGCGCTTGGTGCTCCCAGGTCCAGGCATCGTTACGCTGGTACTTCTCGAAGGCGGAGAGCGTACTGACCAACAGCCCCGAGCTGCCCGAGGGTCGCAGGCGCATATCCACTTCGTAGAGCTGGCCGGACGGCGTCTGGGTGTTGAGAATGTGCACAATTCGCTGCCCGAGCCGGGTGTAGAAAACGGCGTTGTCGATGGGCTTGTCACCGTCCGTTGACTGCTCCGGATCGGCATCGTGGATAAAGACCAGGTCGAGGTCCGAGGTGTAGCCAAGCTCGATACCGCCCAACTTGCCATAGCCAACGACGGCAAAATCGGTGTCACAGGCTGAGCCATCCTTGCGCCGGGGGTAACCATGGCGGCTGACCAGGTTAGCGAACGCCACGTCCACCACATGGTCCAGCACCACTTCGGCAATCCACGTCAGATAGTCACTGACCTTCATCAATGGCAGGGTTTCCCGTATCTCCGAGGCGGCCACTCGCAGTATGTGGGCTTTCTTGAAGTGCCGCAGAGTCTCCATCTGCTCCTCAAGATCCTCATAGGGAATCCGCAGCATCTGCTGGCGCAGGTCATCCTGAAGTTCGGTTTTTGCCGGCGGGCTGTACAGGCTCTCTGCGTTCAACAGCTCGTCGAGCAGCAAGGGCGTTTCCGCCAGCTGGCTTGCGATCCAGGGGCTTTCACTGCACAGGCGGACCAGCTGGGTCCTGGCTCCAGGATTCTCGAGCAGCAACACCATGTAGGCGGTTCTGCGCAGAATCGCCTCAACCAGTTGAAGAACCCTCACCAGCGTCCGGGATGGCCCCTCCACGTGAGTAAGCGCTTCCAGCAATACCGGTATGAACTTGTTTAACCGCTGTCGCCCTTGGGTCTGCAGCGTTTGCAATGTGCGGGTTTCGCGCAGGTCGCTGAGGGCAGCATAGCTGCCTTCGGCGTCCTCAAAACCATGTTCATCGAGCCAGGCGGTCGCCGCCTCCTCGTCCATTTCACCCAGCCAAAGTTCCTGCCAGCCTTCATCAAGCGCCGCTACTTCGTGTTCTTCATCTTCGATGGCGATGATATCCGCAAAATGCGTGGCCACCCGTTCGCGATGTTTTTCCAGTTCCGCAACGCAGGCTGGCCAATCATCAAACCCCATGATCAGTGCTACACGGGCTTGCGAGAGATCGTCTTCCGGCAGCAGTTGGGTCTGTTTGTCTTCCATGCCCTGAAGGGCATGCTCAAGATTGCGAAGGAAGACATAGGCCTCCTTCAGCTCCTTTACCACCGGTGACGGCAGCAGCTCCAGTTCTTCCAGCTCCTTCAGGATTACCAATAGTTCCCGCTGTTGTAATTCCCTGTCACGGCCGCCCCGGATCAACTGGAACGCCTGTACCACAAATTCAATCTCGCGGATGCCTCCATTGCCGAGCTTGATGTTGTTTTCCAGGCCTTTACGGCGTACTTCCCGGCTGATCATGGACTTCATGGCACGTAGGGACTCAAACGCACTGAAGTCGATGTATTTGCGATAGACGAAAGGTTTCAAGCTATCCATCAGGACTTGTCCCGCTTGCTGATCACCAGCCACAACCCGCGCCTTTACCATCGCATAGCGCTCCCAGTCCCGCCCCTGGTCCTGGTAATAGGTTTCCAGCGCAGCAAAACTTAACGCCAGCGCCCCACTCTGGCCATAGGGGCGCAGGCGCATATCCACGCGGAACACAAAGCCGTCTGCGGTGATCTGGTCCAGCGCCTGGATCAGCCTCTGGCCCAGGCGTATGAAAAACTGCTGGTTATCAATGGATCGGCGCCCGCCACGGGTTTCGCCCTTCCCGGGGAACGCGAAGATGAGATCAATGTCTGACGACACGTTGAGCTCGTGCCCGCCCAGTTTCCCCATTCCCAGAACAATCAAGGGTTGCGGGCCTTCCTTTCCTGTCGCCGGATTTACTCCCCACGGCGTTCCTGATTGCTCGCAGGTGTCTTCGTACAACCAGTCCAGGGCACCCTGGATACAGGTGTCGGCGAAGTCACTTGTGGCCGCCATGGTTTCGGCAAGGTCTGCCCAGCGCATCAGGTCCCGCCAGATAATCCGGAACTGTATTTCCGTCCGGAATTGCCGCAACGACGCGTGGAGACTGCCTTCATCAACCACGTCTGACAGGAATTCCTGCCAGCGCTGGCGCAGGTAATCCGCAGTGGTGCGCTCAGTCAGCGGGCGCGAGTGACATAGTGCCGCGACCTGTTCCAGATGGCGTTCAAGGGTGCGCCTGACAAAAGGGCTGCGAGCGACGGCCTGGGCCACATCCTCATCGGATACGCCACCCTGAGTGCCCAGAAAACTGGGCATGCCCTCGGAAAATACCGAAGACCAGGCACCGCCAACCTCATCTGCCAGACTCTTCGGTAAGGAGCGCCACGGCTCGGACATAATGCAAACCCCTGTGTCTCTGTTATATTTCCCGTACTGTATAACGAACTCTCCCCCGACAGAACCGTTGTAAGGACACCGATGCAGAGGAATCGCCGGCCGCTGAACCCGGAACATCAGCTTTCCCACCTGCCTATGTCCGGGATTATCCGGTCACGCATCAAGCGGCTTTTCACCATTCTTGGCGGGCTGCTGGTCACTCAGGTGGTGATCATATGGGCGGCAGAGGACCTCACGCTGTTCGAGTCTGCGTGGATGACCATGACAACGCTGGTTACCGTGGGCTACGGTGATTTTGCGCCGCAGACCATCATCGGACGACTCAGCACCGTTTTGCTGATGTTCATTGCCGCCATCACGCTGTTGACGCTTATCGTCAGTGATTATATTGAATACCGGTTCTACCGCCGGGAACGTATCTTAACCGGACGCTGGATATACGCCATGAAAGACCACATCGTTATCGTCAACACACCGCAGACGGGCGGAGAACAGTATTTTTCTCGCTTTGCCTCCCAAATGCGGGCCGTGCCCGGTTATGAAACCGTTCCCATCATCATATTGACCAGTCAGTTTCCCAACGGGCTTCCGCCCGAACTGGCGGACAATGGCCTGGTTCACTTTCATGGCTCCGGTAGTGACCCGGAAGCTCTCAAGGCGGTGCACGCTGGTTCAGCCCGACATATTGTTGTATTAGCCGCTGACGAATCCGACCCGACCTCCGACAGCCTGACCTTTGATATTGCCCACAGGCTGAGTGAGTCCAACCTTGGCCAGAAAGTTACAGCGGAGTGCGTGCGGGATGAAAATCGTGATCGCTTTACATCAGTTGGTGTCCGTACCGTTATCCGGCCGGTTAGAACCTACCCGGAGATCATGGTGCGCTCGGTCATCGCACCAGGGTCAGAGAAAGTCCTTGAGGATTTGTTTAACTATCAACACGACCACCCCCACCGCTACGAAATTGAACTGGACGACCTGAACTGGGCGGATATCGTCAGTGCGCTGATTCGGCACGGTATCGGCACCGCTCTCGCCTACATTGACAACAGCGACGAAGTCGTTTGCCATCCGCCCACCGATAAGGAAATCGAAGGTAAGGGCCTGATCGTTCTCGTGAAATCCAGTGAGACGCCGGACGTGGAAGTAGTGAAAGAGGCCCTGTCCCACTATCGCGATTTTATTAACAAATGGCACAACCTGCAGAAAAAGGCCTCCCAAGAGGATAGCAGCGCCGCCAAAGCGGCCGACAAGTCGTAAACTATGCCGCCGCGATGGCCAGTTGTAGTTGGCCAAGCTCCCGACTGGCTACCATCTCACCAATGCTCGTCCCCTCTGCCAGCGAACGGAACACGTGCTGATAGAGATCCTGGACTCCGCGCTCGCCAGCCATCCGACCTATCGCCCCAAAATTGTCTCTATCTGCGGGAACGGGCTGCCCGGTGAGCCATGACACGCTGAGGAGAAAGAGGAATTCATTCACCGATAACTCAGTATGCTGCACTGCTTTCGGAACCGGGTTATAAAGCCCCGCGAGGTAATACCCCTGCTCCGCTTTGCTGACAAGGTTCAGAAACACCGGCACTTCATCCGCCAGACGTCGCGCCCACGTTAGTAACAGTGAGGCGTCCCCGGCCTTAAGTTCAAATTCAATTTCACTGAGCGGGCGAGACTGCTCGCCTGCTACAATCTCTCCGGAATCAATGGCCACTTCAACCAGGCTTTCCCCTTGCTCGATCATGACCACACGACGCTGAAAGTTGGTCTCAAATACCGGCTGCAGTTTGGCAAGGTTCACGCTCTGCCCCACAGGTGTGTCGGCAATCAGTCCCATATTGAGCGTGGTACCGATCAGCGGCCACTCCCACTCCTGGCGACGATGAGCACCGTCAACGAACTCACCACGGGTCTTCAGGGTCTGGATGTGTCTGTCACCCACCTTACGGATTCGCAGGGCAATCTTATGGCGGTTGAGATCCCCATCGGGCGTGTCGTAGTAGGTGTTCCCCAGTTGCAGGGTCTCGGACTCATAAGTGTTTGGCTGACCCAACAGCCAGTCAACGGCTCGATCCAGATCAGGCTGCGCCACGCTGAGCTTGATTTCCAGTTCCTGGGCCATCGCCCCTCCTGCCTTGGGAAATTTGATATCAGCATAATCGAGTAGGAGGGGGAGTCACCTCCCCCGCCCTCTCACACCACCGTACATACGGTTCCGTATACGGCGGTTCATGGCTGACTCTGAAGCCGGGCCATCGTATCCAGCAAGCGTACCAGAGACAAGCCGTTGAACACCTTCTTAGGCAGCGCCGCATTCATGTGAGAGGCGCCGCTAGCAGGGGGCGCAGTTTGGCCCTAAAAACCTTCAGGCTCTCGGGTGCAATCCTTAGTTGGACCTGTCATTTATGCCAGCTCACGCTGTAACC
>NZ_DFMB01000030.1:0-8512 GCF_002375325.1 Marinobacter sp. UBA3604 | reverse complement strand
AATGGTGCCCACGTTTACGTGCGGCTTTTTACGCTCAAATTTTGCTTTAGACATTCGACCTATCTCCCTAATCAACTGGACCGTAACGTTGACCGGACAAATAATGGAGCTCATGACCGGAATTGAACCGGTGACCTCATCCTTACCAAGGATGTGCTCTACCGACTGAGCTACATGAGCGCTTTCAACACTACAAATTGGAGCGGGCAGCGGGAATCGAACCCGCGTCATCAGCTTGGAAGGCTGAGGTAATAGCCACTATACGATGCCCGCGAGCAATAAGTGGTGGAGGGGGCAGGATTCGAACCTGCGAAGCTTTCGCGTCAGATTTACAGTCTGATCCCTTTGGCCACTCGGGAACCCCTCCGAGTCAGGTATGCCAACGGCAAACCTGCCTAAACTTAAAGTGGAGCTGGCGGACGGAATCGAACCCCCGACCTGCTGATTACAAGTCAGCTGCTCTACCAACTGAGCTACGCCAGCTCACATTCGCCTCTTCAGCGAGGGCGGTATACTACGGATTTTCAGAACGCGTTGCAACACCTTCACAACGCCTGATTTCGACCATGTCGAAATTCTCACTGTAATCCGTTTCCGCCGCCCCAACCGCACCGGAATCCGGCACCAGTTGGTCTTCAAAAACGAGCGCGTAGCTTAGCTGATTTCGGGGGAAGTTGGCCAGTATTGCATTGAGATTCTGGCGTTTTTTTTCAGCCAGGACATTTTCGGCGGCCTGTCGGGACTCGAACAGCCCAAGAGAAATGGCATTTTTATTCTCGCCCCGGGTTACCAGGTAGGAGTCGATCCCCCTCTGCTGGAGATCGCGAAACAGATCCAGCGCCCGATCTTCCGGTTGAGGAGGTATGATCACCCAATGCAGTGGTGCCAGTTCCCGCTCCTCCTCAGCAACGTCGTAGTCGGTTCCAGGCCGCCCCAGGGAACGATAAGCCTGCCGCGCACTCTGCTCCGAGTCGAACCACCCCAACCGAACGCAGAAATTCAGGGGAACCGCTTCCCTCTCTGGCGAAGCCTCAACATCAACGGCTGACTGAGTGGCTTCGCCCTCGGCCAGCGTCACATCCTCCTGGGCGGCTTCGGGTTCAACCTCTGGCGACAGCGGTTTCAGATCAGCCACCCGCGGCAATGCCTGGCGTTCGGTTACAACGGCAACGGGCTTTGGTCCGAGCTTGTCCCCGTATAACCAAAGCGCCCCATTGATCAGAATCAGGGCAACAGCAAACCACCTCATTCGCGTTCACTCTCCCCATCAACAGCCGCAAGCCCCTTGAGCACCAATGAAGGCTCGTGGTGGGCCGAAAGCCCGGCATCAAGCAGGCCTTCGGCGTCGCCTCCCGTCACCAGGACGCGACCAAGACCAAGACGACGGCAATCCGCCTCAATCCGTGCAGCCATTGATGCCCAGAGCCAGACCAGTCCATGCTGGACGCATTCGGTTGTCGACGCTCCAGGCTCCGCAGCCTGCACATCACTGACATCAAAACCAATTCTCGCAGCGTCCTGCCTCAAGGACCTGAGCATCATCTGCTTACCCGGGAGAATATAGCCGCCCAGGTGCGCCCCCGAGTCGGCAACATAATCAATCGTAATAGCACTGCCGGCATCAACAACGGCAAAACCACCCTCATCGGCCTGCCATGCAGCGTACATGGCGTGCCAGCGATCGGCCCCCATCCTGTCGGTTTCGGTGTAGGCATTCACCAAACCACCTCGATGGGGTTCAGCCCAATGAAACACAATCGGAGCACGACAGAACGCTTCCAACTGCATCTGCAAATGTTGGCGCCTTTCTTCCGAGATCACAGTGGATACTGCAACTCGCCTGATATGGGCGGACTGACAACGGATGTCGCAGAATGGGTCGTCGGCGTCCAGAATGGCGGAACCGGTGCCAACCAAATGACCATCGCCGACCAGCAGCCACTTCAGCCGGGTATTCCCGGCATCCACCAATAGCTTCATGGGCGGACCCGCAGGCTTATCTCGCCGGCACGAACCCTGACCAACTCTTTGCCGTCGTCGATCAGGTAATTACCGGTATCATCGATTCCACGCCCGTTCCCGGCGAGTCCACCCTGGCTGGCAACCAGGGACTTACCGGAAAATATATCTCGACCCTGCCAACGTGAACGGAACCCGGTAAACCCCTGACTGGCGAACTCGTCCACGGAGTCAAGGACGGAATTAACGAGTGACGCAGCAAGCTCGCTACGATTCCAGCGACGTTCAGGCACGGCTATGTCAAGACTGCTCCAGGATTGATCCACCTCCGCAGACTCTTTCATATGCACGTTCAGACCAATACCTGCAACAACCTGAACCACCCCCTCTTCAAGTTCGCCCTGAAGCTCAACCAGAATACCAGCCAGCTTGCTACCGCCGAGAAAAATATCGTTGGGCCACTTCAGCCCCACATCTGCAACACCATGCTGCTCCAGGGCTTCGGCGACCGCCACACCCAGAACCAGGCTTAAACCATCCAGCATGGCGAAGCTGCCTCGAAACGTCAGCCCCAGGCTCAGGTACAGGTTCTGTCCCCGCGGGCTTTGCCAGGGCCGGCCGCGCCTGCCACGGCCAGCGGTCTGACAGTCAGAGATGCACACGGGAATGCGACCGGAATCGGATCCCGCACGGCGTCGTACAATTTCAGCATTGGTCGAATCTACCTCATCCATTACGATCAGTTCGACCCTGGTGCGACAATCCGGCGCCAGACTCTGCGTTATCCGTTCCGCATCAAGCAAGTCCATGTCGCTCAACAGACGATAGCCCTTGCCACGAATGGTTTCTATGCGGACACCCTCCTCCGCTGCACGACGAACCTGCTTCCAAATTGCCGTGCGACTGATGCCAAGACTGCTGGCAAGGGACTCACCGGAATGAAACTGGCCGTCTGCCAGGAGGCCAAGAAGTGCTTTGGATTTCATCAAGGAACGCCCGCGTATTTGAATGGGATCAGGGCGGGATTAAACAACACGTCGAACCAAAAGACAAAGGACGACGCCGCGGCACGTCCAAAATTTGCCGCCTGAGACCTCAGGGTATGGGCGTTGCAGTCAGATTGGCCTCAATATTGAAGTTCTGCATTTTCACGCCATAGACTGCTGTTTGTGGACCACCGGAGGGATGGACCAGATCAATGTTGTTGATGGAGAGCTCCTTGAACTGGCTCCTCGCCCGAACGGCGAACCCCAGCGGGCGATTATCCAGGTCAGCCGCAGTGGGCGATGATACATAGCGGTACCCCGCCCCTGCGGCCGGGTCCATTATTTTTTCGTCGCCCCTTGCGCCGACCACTCCCAAAGCATCTGCGCCATCTGTCTTCTTGACCACCTTGGTCTGGTAGACATCGACAGACAGGTCCGTGCGTATCCCAAAGGTATTGTCGTCTACACCGTCACCGTCGAAGTCACCGCCATCGCTGGTATGAATATCGTCAAGTACGAGCCTGGAGCCTGTGTTGTTGATCGGCTTGCCACTGGAATCCACCTGACGATTGGTTTCCCAGGTAAATGCATTCTTGCGCGCCTCACTGACTTCCCTTGCGAGTATCTGTTTGAGCTGGATCGTGATTCCCTCATCACCACGAGCCTCCCAGATTCCGCCCGATGCAGCACAGGCCGACTCAGAGTCCCCCGAACCGCCGGCGCAGACATTGCCAGCCCCACCCGGGACAATGATCATGCTACTTCCGGTTTCGTATTTCTGAACCACAAATCGGCCAAAGCTTGATCCCACCGCCTTATCGCCAACCCGCAGGTTGCCAACATCCATAAGGCTCCAGGCCTCCCCCTTGATGAGGGTCAGCCCGTCTTCGGTCACATCCAGGGTCATATCCCGAACATGGGCATCGTAGCTGAGATCGCTGATCCACAAACCCTTTTGAGAAATCTCCCCCGAACCTTCATCGTAAGGCGCGGCGATGATAGCAGCCCGGCCATTCCGTATACGGATATCCGAGTTGATGGTTAGACCCTCACCACTGGCACCGCCCGCTCCAAGCGTCACCTGGCCATCCATATCGAATTCGTAAGCCGGGTAGAAGCCAAGCGCCAGAAGCAGCTCCGTACCACCCTGAAGCGGGGCATCCTCGCTGCCTACTCGTAAGCCATTAATCCTGTAGCCGGCCGACACATCCTCAAAGCCAATCCGGAGCCCGTCATAAAAACGCGTTCCATTAAGCTCACCATCCCGCGTAACGTTAACTGTGACATCCCCCTGCCCCCAGGACTGCAGTCCGCTGAAGATAACGCGGTTGCCATCCTCGGTATAGCTCAGGTCGGCCAACTGCAAACTCCACTCAGTGGACAACCTGAGCCCTTGAGAGCCGGCATCTGGGTGCCCCCCACCTTGCAGGTAAACCGCGTTGGTGTAGCTGCGCCCGTTGTAGACGTGGTCCTGCAGCATGAAGCTGACATTCACTTCGCCAATACTTTGCCCGCTGGCGCCCATTTCAATGCGACCAATGTTAAATTCCCCGCTCAGCGACCCCAGCGTGAACCCCAGGGCGTCGCGTCCGTATCGGTCCGCTGTCACGTCCACCCGGAGGTCATTCAGCCGGTATTGTCCTGTAATCTCGCGGAACGCAAGCGCGTGGTCGTCGTCATGATAGATAAAGGATGCACTGTTAATCGTGGTTTCGTTATCCAACCGAAAACCCTCCCCTTCGCGCCCACCGGCTGTAATGCCGGTTTTCGACGAGAGGTCGAAGGAACCGCTGAGCCCGCCATAGCTGGGCAGGGCCTGGCCAGTTGCGACGTCGTAGGTGTTGCCATGATTGGCAGGGTTATTACTGTATCGGATTGCCCCCACATCGTAGGAACCGGATACGCGGGGGGCGTTCAGCTCCAGAGTACTGCCAACTACATCCAGGGTGACACCCAGGGCCTCTACACTGAGGGTGATATCATCCAGGAAGACTTCATTACCGTTGGTTCGATAGCCCAGACGGCCGCCGGTCATGGTGTAGGCAGTGTCGAATGTGTAACCCGATGAGCCAAACGCACCTCCCGGGCTGATGCGCAGGTTTCCCTGCAGGCTGTGATCAAAGAAAATGCCACCCATGCCAATCCCCGGGGCGCCAGCCAACCGTATATCGCCGAACTCAATCCGCCGATCCTCAACCAGGTAGTCCAGATTCAACGACGCCTCATCGGTGATATCGACCCTTATGACATGAGCAGCCGACTCACCTGGCTGGCTTGCTGAACCAACCCGGAAATCCTCAAGGTAGATACCGCGATCATCATCGAAATACGTTAAACGGTCCGCGGTCATACCCAGCTCCATTTCCAGGGTAATACCGCTTTGGCCACTTATATCCGCCATATCTTCGTCGCCCAGAAGCTGCATATCCGCCATCGCGGGTGCCGACAACGCCAACACTACGCCCCTCACAGACTGTGTGACCACGATGTGCTTTCTGATCCCGGCCATACCCGCTCCCTATGGATTTCCCGTAGGGAAAACCAATAGGTTTCCCTCCATGATGACGTCACCCTGCATTTCCACCGCAAAGATGTCTGTTTGCTGGAATCCCGGGTCTGTTGGTCTGGGTGTGTTGCTCCCGGCGATTTTGAACCGCACATCGTTGTAGCGAACGGTATCCGGCAGACCAATCTCTACAATGTCACCGTTGAACGCCTCGCCGTCACCGGCAAATCCGGAATCAATCGAACGAACACGGAGGGTCAGTCCTTCGAAGGCAAAGTTCCCCCTGATCTCATCCAGCACCATCCAGCCGCCATCCTCTTTCAATCGGTAGGCCAGCCTGGCACCGCACTTCTTACCGGCATCATCACAACGGCCGAAATAGCCGTTCTCAATAGGCCCGCCCATTTCATTAATGCTGATATCCCCTGATAGATATATGCCGCCCTGACCGGATACCTCAGAGAGTGCCTCATCGTTCAGACGATCGAGTTCACCCACCGCATGTTTTGAGCTGGACAATGCGAGGGCCAATAACAGGGCATGCGCGTACCGTCTATTCATGGCGCCAGATCCTTGGTTCGGATATCAAGGTGCTGAATCAGCATGCCCTCGACCCGTGCCGACCCGAAATCCCGGTCACCCACGGAAAAATTTCCGATGTGCAGGTTACTGCGATAATCGGGATTGGTGTAATAGTCCTCATAGAAATCCCAGGTTTGCGCGTCACTGCTACCTCGCAGCCCATCAGCGCCAATCGATCCCGGAGCTGGCGGCTCGATGGCCGCGACTTCCACCACAAAATTGCCAGTGCCATCAACGTCGAAAAATACCGACTGCAACTGGTTGCCAATCGCCAGCTCCAGCGCAAAGTTGGTCATCGTGATTCTTGAGCCGCAGGATTGGCCATCCTGAGAACAGGCATTGATCGACAATTCCGGTGTTTGGAAATTGAGCTTGAACTGCCCCACCATCTGTCGACGATCGTCATCGCCCCAAAGGCGAAGATAGCTACCATCAATAACTGCGCTTTTCGCATGAATGTTGATATTGGCCGAACGGTCTTCTCCCACAGCCACATTCATCTGCAGCCCGATATCAGGGCGCTCACCTACAAAATCCGCCGTCGCCGGCCGACTGGAGCAAACGCCACTACCCGCAATAGCACCCGAGCTCATACAGTCGTACCCTTGGGCAGCGTCCACCAAAGCTGGCGCCGCGAACTCGAGAACGGCCTTGTCCCGGATGCCGATACTATTGCCGTCGACCACGTCAATCCGATAGGGATTCACCAGCCGACCAATATTTACCGGGCTTAGGTTCTGCCCGTAGTTGCTGCCGGTTCCGGAGATGTACAAGTGATTCACCACGATCTCGACATCGCGGCCGTCCGTACTCTTAAGGCCGCCAATCTTGAAAATCCGGGCCTGGTTACCATTGGCATCGGGCGTGTCCGTGCCATGGGAAAACGTGAAGTCTTCCAACACGACTCCAATGCCAGCGCCATCGATCTCCGACAGTTCCTGCTCTGACAGGTCCTGAAGTTCCGCGTTTGCTGTGCACGTTCCGAGTAACAGTCCCAGGACAGCGCAAACTCGCGTGGGGCAGAACGACCAGACAGTGGGGGTTAGAAGGCGCCTTCTGGATAACATCAAAACAACCCCCTGCCCCGATCGATGTATTCCGTTCGGTAACGGTCGGTGCCGTAAAGGGCCTCGTTAAGATTGACCTCGGTTGCACCGTTCGGAATATTGAAGAAGGCCCCGGAAGTCGCCCGAATGAAATCCTCCGGCGTCGGGTTGGTGTTCTTGACGTCTTCCAGCCAGTCAAGGTCTTTGGTCTGGAATGAAATAAACGCTCCGTCGGCCGGCCCTGTAATCCTCCGCTGATTACCAACTTCTTCCACCGTGCCGATTGGAAAGCTGTTGTAAATATCGAGATCAAAGCAGGAATCGATACCCAGGACCAGGCAGTCCTGGGCGTAGACATAAATATCTCCACTGCCACAACTGAAGAAAGAGCAATCAGGCACATCAATACGGGAACTGGAGCCCCAACCAATAAGGTTCTTTACGGACCAGCGAGTGAACCCGCCCGCATCCTCGAGCACGAAGCGTTCTCCATTGGGGATGCCAATATGTTCCGCCCGAATGGGATCAAGCTCACCGATATCAGGATGCCCTTCCTCGCCGTACACCAGTTGTGCCTTGGTCTGGAGCGGACTACCGCCTTCAAGCAACGGGGTAAGCAGAACGATGACCTGATCGAAGAAGTTGCCGCTGGAGCTGGCCTGACTCAAACCTTCACCGCGATCAATGATGTCTACATTGACGTTGCCGGTGAGAGTTTCAATCTTGCCAGAGAGGATGCCCATGGACTCTCCGAAGCCCAGCCGAAAACCAACGATCTCCTGAGCGTCCTCGTCGAACGCAAATTCCAGATAGGGGTTCTCGATGTTAAACGGGACGATTTCGCCTTCTCCATAGGCCGAGCCATCCGGCTTGAGCTGGCGGGGCGCCTTGGAGTTGCGCTCGAAGTACGCTTGGTTATTGATATATCCGAGCGCAAAGTCCTCTATATAGACATCGGACGTTCCGGCTTTTTCACCATCCCGCTCGTAGCGCCCCAACTCGAGTACGTCAACATTGGTCTGGATATCAATGTCCATCCCCAGGTTAACGCGTGTATAAGAGGTATTGTCGGTCTCGTCGGGGTGATATTGGCGATCAACCGAAATGAATGCTTGACCAGTTACTTCCGACATATCGCTATCGGAGATTGGCTGCAGGTCCGCAAACGCGGGAGGGGTCACTGACAGCACCGCTAACAAATGCCAAACGACACGATTCATAGACAGATCTCACCATTAACCGCATTCTGAAAAGCGGTTTATTGTTATTTTCGATGAGTGTCTCTGAACACTAATGCTGCTTTCGCTGGCAATTTTTGTTTTGGCCAGTTCTTGTACAGATCCTAACCTCGTTTACAGTTTGTCACTGTGAGCAAGGTCATAGATTTGAAAAATGAGTCGACGCTGAAGGTACTTTTTTACAGGCAATAAAAA
>NZ_DFMB01000053.1:0-23380 GCF_002375325.1 Marinobacter sp. UBA3604 | reverse complement strand
TTCCCGGTAAAGTGCGATGAACCCAAAAAAAGCCGGTCAAAGACCGGCTTTTTATAAGTGGTAGCGGGGGCAGGATTCGAACCTACGACCTTCGGGTTATGAGCCCGACGAGCTACCAGACTGCTCCACCCCGCATCAAACTGGTTGTTTACCGGGGCTTCCCCCGATCAACGTGCGCGTATACTAAGGATTCGACCGGAACCTGTCAATCGATATTTTCAAACAAGTCGCCAGGATATTGCAGTTCCTGATCCGCGGCGCGGCTGTACAAACCCACGGCATCAATCGCTTCCTGAACCGGGCGGAATGAGCGACGATGGTGAGCGGTTGCACCCAATCTACCAAGCGCTTCGAGGTGTACGGGCGTCGGATAACCCTTGTGGCCTGCAAAGCCGTACTCAGGGAATTCCTCATGGAGCACAGCCATCTCCCTGTCACGAGTCACCTTGGCGACAATGGACGCCGCACTGATGGCCTCCACCCGGCTGTCGCCCTTCACCACTGGCTCAGAGGTCCAACGCCATTTGGGGCAGCGGTTACCGTCCACCAGTACATATTCCGGCTCGACATGCAGGCCCGCCACGGCACGCTCCATAGCCACCATGGTTGCCTGGAAGATGTTCAGCCTGTCAATCTCATCGGCCTCACAGCGCCCCAGGCTCCAGGATACTGCACGCTCAATGATCTGTTCGTAAAGAGCCTCACGGCGCTTGTCCGTCAGCTTTTTCGAATCCGCCAGGCCCGGTATTGGCTTTTCCGGGTTCAGGATAACCGCGGCCGTCACCACAGCCCCAACCAGCGGCCCGCGTCCCACTTCGTCCACACCGGCCAATAGTCGCCCCTGATATTGGCACTCAAACGGCGGTAAGGGGCGCTTACTCATACTGCTCCGCCTTCTATCAATGCGGAGATGGCTGCAGCAGACTGCTCGTCAGCCCCCTGTCGCAACTGTTCATGCAATTGTGAAAAAGCGGCTGTCAACCGGGCGCGTTCGGATTCATTTTCAAGGCGCTCAAGCACGGCTTCTCCGAGAGACTCGGGCGAAGCATCATCCTGCAATAGTTCCGGAACCAGTTGTTCCTTGGCCAGCAGGTTTGGCAAGGCCACATAAGGCACCTTGACCAGCCTTGAGACCAATGCATAGCTGACACGACTCAACCGGTAACCCACCACCATGGGCTTCTTCAGCAACATGGCTTCCAGAGTGGCGGTTCCGGACGCAAGCAATACCACGTCGGACGATGCCATCACCTCTCTCGAACGACCTCGCACAATGGTCACCGCCAGTTTCACGTCCAGGGCTTCCACCAGTGCCCGAACCTGCTTTTCCCGATCCCGGTTTACGCAAGGAATCACCAGTTGCAAATCCGGACGCCTGCCCTGGATCCAACGGGCGGCCTCCAGAAAAAGAGTACCCAGACGCTCCACTTCCCCGCCCCGGCTCCCCGGAAGAATGGCCAGCACCGGCGCATCTTCCAGAAGCCCCAGGGACTGACGGGCACCAGCTGTATCAGGCATCATTGGAATGCGGTCCGCCAGGGGGTGCCCTACAAAGGCCACGGGCACGCCGTGCTCTTCGTAGAAACGGGCCTCAAACGGGAACAGGGTAAGCATAAGGTTGACAGATTTGGCGATCGTGAAGATCCGCTTTTGCCGCCAGGCCCAGACGGACGGGCTAACATAATGGGCGGTCGGAATACCGGCATCACGACACCTGCGCTCAATACCCAGGGTAAAGTCCGGGGAGTCGATACCAATGACGACGTCCGGCGGTGTCGCCAGCAGGTAGTTCATCAGCCGTGCGCGAATATCGAACAGCTCCCGTATTCGCCCGAGCACTTCGACGAGCCCCATCACTGACAGCCGTTCCATAGGAACGAGAGAGTGGAAGCCTTCCGCGATCATTTCATCGCCACCAATGCCGACAAACCGCGCGTTCGGATACCTGAGCCGCAGGGAACGGATCAGCCCGGCGCCGAGGATATCTCCTGACGCCTCTCCGGCCACGATGGCGAAAGTCACTTTGCGGGTGCTGGCTACAGAGTTTTCGTGATGGTCCGTCACCGGGGCATTCACTCCCTGGTTAGCGGATGATGCCGCGGTGTGCACCACGAAGGGAATCGATCAGGGGCGTAACTTCGGGAATATCGGAGTAGGCTTTTTCGAGCTCTTCAACGGCTTGTTCCGTAGTCAGGCCCTGACGATAGATAACCTTGTAAGCACGACGGAGTGCCAACAACACCTCCTTGCTGAAACCACGGCGGCGCAAGCCTTCCACGTTCATACCAAACGGCTGTGCAGATTGCCCGCTTGCCATGATGTACGCAGGGATGTCTTTCAGCACAATACTTCCACCAGCACTCATGCTGTGGGTTCCAATATGACAGAACTGATGAACCATGGTGCCGCCACCCAGTATCGCGAAGTCACCAACGGACACATGGCCGGCCAATGTCGCACAATTGGCCAGGATGGTGTTATTGCCAATAATGCAGTCATGCGCCACATGCACGTAGGCCATGAGCAGATTGCCATTGCCGATACAGGTTTCACCACGATCCTGAACCGTGCCCCGATGAATGGTGCAGTTCTCACGGATGATATTGTCATCACCGATAACCAGCGTGGTTGGCTCACCCGCGTATTTTTTGTCCTGGCATTCTTCCCCGACACTGGAAAACTGAAATATGCGGTTATTGCGGCCGATTCTCGTTGGGCCCTTGATGACCACGTGGGACATCACTTCAGTCCCCTCTCCGATCTCAACGTTCGGGCCGATGTAGCTCCATGGGCCAACCGTTACGTTGTCGGCAAGCTTGGCAGAGGGGTCCACAATCGCCTGAGGATGGACTCCCGACCATTCTTTTGTCGCCATCAAACTTCTCTCTCAGCGGTCAATATTTCTGCCACACAGACGACTTCATCATCAACCAGTGCGCGGCACTCGAATTTATAGATTCCACGCTTTCCGGAAATAACCTGTGACTCCATGCACAGCCTGTCCCCCGGCACCACGGGGCGCTTGAAACGCGCTTTACTGGAACCAGCCAGGTATTGTACCACGCCGTCTGAGGGTTTCCGGCCAACCGTCACAAAGCCGAGAATACCTGAAAGCTGCGCCATGGCTTCGATGATCAGCACGCCCGGCATAATGGGGTTATTGGGAAAGTGGCCGGTAAAAAAAGGCTCATTAAGGGAGATATTCTTATAGCCCTTGATGAATTGTCCTTTTTCCAGCTCTGTTACCCGATCAACCAGCAAAAACGGGTAGCGATGGGGCAGGTATTCCATGATCTCGTCGATATACATCATCAGTAGCGGCCTCAGCCTTCCATTTTCTTTTCCAGTTCTTTAAGCCGACGCGCCAAGGCATCAAGCTGACGGAAACGCACAGCATTTTTACGCCATTGCCGGTTGCTGTCGGCGCTGGTTCCAGACGAATACACGCCGGGCTCCCGAATGTCACCAGAAACCAGCGTCATGCCGGTCAGGTGGACCTGATCCGCAATCGTAAGGTGCCCTGCCACACCCGATTGGCCGCCAAAAACACAGTGGCTGCCAATACGTGTGCTACCCGCGATACCCACCATCGCCGCCATGGCACTGTGATCACCAATACTGACGTTGTGCGCAATCTGAATCAGGTTATCGAGCTTCACGCCATCGCCAATGATCGTGTCGTCCAAGGCTCCCCGATCAATTGTGGTGTTCGCACCCACTTCAACATCGTCCCCCAGAATGACCCGGCCAAGCTGGGCTATTCGATGCCAAGCTCCTTTCTCATTAGCAAACCCGAAACCGTCGGAACCGATGACCGCACCACTGAGGATATGGCAACGTTTACCCATAACGATATCGTGGGCCAGGGTTACCCGTGGACGCAGTATAGTCTGCTCGCCAATCTGACACCGGGCTCCAATAACACAGCCGGCGCCCACGACAACGTTTTCGCCCACGACAGCCTCAGCCTCAATAACAGCCTGAGGGCCGATGCAGGCCGTATCCGAGACCCTCGCGGAAGACGCCACAACGGCCGACGGGTGAATACCAGGCTCTGGAACTGGCGCCGGGTCAAACCAATGGCTCAGGCGAGCATAGCCGAGGTAGGGGTTATCCAGTAACAGGACGTTGGTAGGACACTGGTCCGCAGTCGATTGCGAGAGTATAACCGCTGAAGCGCTGGTCTCCGTCAGGTAGCGACCGTACGACGGGTTGGCCAGGAAGGCTATCTGGCCCGGAGAAGCCGCCTGAAGCGTCGCAAGCCCGTTGATTTCCGTATCGGGATTGCCCTTGAGCTCCGCGCCAAGCTCAGAAGCAATGTCGCCCAGCCGGTACGAACGCTTTGTCATTGTCAGCTCCACAAGGTTTATCCGGGCGGGCCATTATCCGGCCCTCCGTATCAGCGGTCCAGTTTCTCTAGCAACTCTTCTGTCAGATTCATTTCAGGCTTGACATACACCACCGCCTCGCTGGGCAGGATCATGTCCAGATTGTTCTCTTCCAGGAGCTCCTTAACCGCTGCGTCTACCTCCGGGCGGGCTTCTTCGAGGAACTGTTGCTTGCGATTGGCCACAGTGGAGTCCAGGCGCTGCTTGAGGAAATTGAATTCCTTAACTTTCTCCTGGAACTCAGCAGCCATCTGTTGGCGCTCGGACTCATTCATCATGGCACCGTCTTTCTCAAGCCGTTCCTTGAGCTTGCGGGCGGCCTCCTGGGCTTCACGAACCTTGGCTTCCTCTCCAGCGAAATCTTTCTGCAGTGTCTCGCTGAACGCGCGCGCATCGCTGGACGAGAACAAGGCCTGGCGAAGGTCAACCACACCTATTCTGGTTTCGGCAGCAGCCGGGAATGCGATCAGCAGCATTGACAGAATCGCTGCAACGGAATATCGGAACATGTTGTTTCTCCTGTTTATCATTGTCTTTCGCACCCCCTCCGGCCCTGACGATCAGAAGGTCTGGCCGAGGGAGAACTGGAACACCTGAGTGTCATCACCGCTCTTGTCGTTCAAAGGTTTGGCAAGACTGAACGCCAGCGGTCCTACTGCCGTGATCCACTGGAATCCTACACCGGCCGACAGGCGAATTTCATCCAGGGCCGGATCAAAATTCCTATCGGCATCAAAAACCTGACCCGCATCCACGAAGAACGCGGTTCTCATGGAACGGGTATCCCCAGCAAACGGTGTGGGGAAAATCAGTTCCAGGCTGCCTTCCGTCAACAAGCTACCACCGAAGGGGTCCGGATCGGAGAAGTCGTTCGGCGCATTGGTAGCAAGCGGGCCGAGAGAGTTTGCCTCATATCCGCGCACCGAACCATATCCACCGGCGTAGAAGTGCTCGTAGAACGGCATCACGCTTCGGCCGTTGTAACCGTCCCCGTAACCAATCTCCGAACGCGCCCTGAATACCCAGGTCTGATTATCATTCAGTGGCTGGTAGAACTCGGTTTTCTGATTCAGCTTATAGAATGTCAGGTCGCTGCCGGGCACCGCTACATCAGCGGATAACGACAGGCTATAGCCGTCCGTTGGAAGCACACCCCTATTTAGTGTGCTGCGCCGCCACGAACCGAACAGGAAATAATTGTTGAAATCGTTGCCTTCTTCATCAATGAAGGTTTTGACCTCTTCTGAGGTGAATGCACCCTCCTTCACCTTGGACAACGTATAACCAAGCCCGAAATTAAGGCGGGTAATGTTGTCCGTAGGATAACCGAAGGTGAGGCGGCCGCCGTACTCATCCAGCAGGTAAGAGGAAATATCCTGTTCTTCAAAGTCGGTTTCACGGGCAAACACGCTGAAACCACGGCTGACGCCATCCACGGTGTAGTATGGGTCCTGGTAGGAAAAATTGGCACTCTTGATGGAGTCACTGACGTTGACGCCAAAGGAGACACGCTTGCCGCTGCCAAAGAAGTTGTTCTCGGACACGTTAGCGCCCAGGATTACCCCGGAGGCCTGCGAGAAGCCGACAGACGCCGACAGACTGCCGGTTGCCTGTTCCGCCACGGAATAGTTAACGTCCACCAAATCATCCGTACCGGGCACAGGAACCGTCTCCACATCGACGGTTTCGAAGAAGCCAAGTCGCTCCAACTTTGTTTTCGAGAATTCGATCCGGTCGGTGGAGGCGACGCCACCTTCCATCTGGGTCATTTCCTGGCGCAACACATCGTCCCGGGTGGAGACGTTGCCATCAAAATTGATGCGCCGGACATACGCCCGCTTACCAGGCTCCACGAAGAAGGTTACTGACGCTGTATTGTCATCGGCAGGCTCCGGCACCGCATTCACGTTTGCAAACGCATAACCTTCGCGGCCAAGACGACGGGAAAGCGCTTCCGAAATCGCCGTCATCCGGGAACGAGAGAACACGTCGCCCTCTTCAATGGGAATAAGCTCCCGCAGCTCTTCCTCAGGTACGATCAGCTCACCGCGCAGGTTGACGTCTGACACCGTGTATTGAGGCCCCTCGTTCAACGAGATGGCAATAAAAACCTGTTTCTTGTCGGGAGAAATCGAGACCTGGCTGGACTCAACCGTAAAGTCGATGTAGCCGCGGTCAAGGTAGAAGGACCGCAGTGACTCCAGGTCGCCGCTCAGGCGCTCCCGGGCATACTTGTCAGCACTGGTGATGGAATTCCACCAACTGGTGGTCTGGAGCTCAAACAGATCCAGCAGCCGCTCGTCGTCAAACGCGTCGTTACCCACAATATTGATGTGCTGGATAGCCGCAACCGTACCTTCGTTAATGTCCAGCTTGATGGCAACGCGATTGCGGGGAAGGTCCTCGGCGGTGGCTTTCACCCGCGCATTGTAACGACCCTGACTGATGTAGGACCGGAGAATCTCAAGCTCCAGTCGCTCAAGGGTCGCCCTGCGAAATACCTGCCCCTCCTGGAGACCCGCTCCGGATAGCGCATCCATCAGCATGGGGGTTTCAATGTTCTTGTTGCCTTCAATGTCTATGGACGTGATTGAAGGTCGCTCCTGAACCGTAAGGATCAGCACACCACCATCACGGCTGGCTTTGATATCGGTAAACAGGCCGGTGCGAAACAGGTCTTTGATCGCATCGGACAGCTCCACCTCATCGACCGGCTCCCCGATCGAAACGGGAAATGCGGAAAATACCGTCCCTGCGGATACCCGCTGAAGGCCTTCTACCTCGATATCGGATACGGTGAATTCATCAGCCAGTGCCGGTTTTATGGTTGAGGTGGCGACTACCAAGCCTACAGCTATACCCAGAAGAGAACGTCTCATTCAATAATTTCGCCTGTTGATGCGCGTAAGGAGTTCGCAATTCTCACAACCGCATCAGGTCGTTGTAAAGTGCAAACACCATTAATGTAAGGATCATTGCCATTCCAATACGCAGTCCGAACGCCTGAGCCTGCTCTGATAGAGGCTTCCGGCGGATGGCTTCAATGGTGTAATAGACAATATGCCCACCATCAAGAACCGGTATTGGCAGAAGGTTCAGCACCCCAAGACTGACACTGAGGTAGGCAAGAAAACGAATAAAGTCTTCGAAACCGGAACTTACACTGGCTTCCGCTATCCTGGCAATGGTAATCGGGCCACTAAGGTTAGTGGGAGAAAGCAATCCGGTCACCATTTTTTTGATCGCGACCAGAGTCAATCGAGTGTCACCCCAGGTTTCAGAGACCGCGTTGGGAATCGCTGCCAGGGGACCATAACTGACATCCCTGAGTACGTGATCAGGCCAGGTCACCTCGCTGACACCCGCACCCACAAAACCGGTAACACTGCCATCGTCTGCCGTTCTTTCCGCGGGCGTCACACGGATTTGTTCCATGCGGCCATCGCGTTCGACCGTTAGCTCCAGGGGCTTTTCGGGCGCCTCGCGTATGAAAGCCACCAGTTCGAACCAGTCCGCTACTGGCTTGCCGTCCACCTCAACCACTCGGTCGCCGGATTTCAACCCGCCGGCCTCAGCCCGGCCACCCGGTGATATCTCCCCCAGCACTGCCGGTACGTCGGGCCGCCAGGGCGTCACACCAAACTCATTCAACGGGTTCGGCGTGTCCTCACTTAGACTCCAGCCATCCAGAGCTCCCCGCAGAGTCCCGCGGTTACCGTTCTGCGAGACATCGATGGTTACCTCACCAAACTCACCCGTGCGCTCAAGCAAGCGCATGTTCACGTCGCGCCAGGATGTCACACGACGGCCGTCGACCTGGTGGATTTCCATGCCGCTGGTGAGCCCGACCCGTTCCGCGACACTCCCCTGACTGACGTCGCCTACAATAGGCGCAACCGTGGTGAAACCAACCACGCTGAGCAGCCAGTAGGCAGCAATGGCAAACAGGAAATTCGCTATGGGCCCAGCGGCAGCAATAGCGATACGTTTCGATGGGGGCTTGGCATTGAACGCCTGATCCTTGAGCTCTTCGGGCACCGGCCCTTCCCGCTCATCCAGCATTTTCACGTAGCCACCGAGAGGGATCGCCGCAACCGCAAACTCGGTGCCCTGCCGGTCGTACCACGAAAACAGAGGCTTCCCGAAACCAACAGAAAACCGCAAAACCTTGACACCGCAGCGGCGAGCCACCCAAAAGTGACCAGCTTCATGGAGCGTCACCAGAATGCCCAGCGTGAGTATCAACGCCAATACGGTTTCAACGATCTGCATAATGCTCTCTGTTGGTGATGATAGAACCGCCTCTCAGGACTCGCATGGTTCAGACAGCCAGCGCCTGTATCTGTTCCCGTGCGACAGCCCTGCCCTCGGCATCCTTCGCGAAGATGGTATCGAAACTGTCTGCCGGTACAACCTCGGTGGCTGCCAACGTACGCTCTATGATAAGGGGGATATCCGCAAAACACAGGTTACCGGAAAGAAAGGCCGACACTGCCTCTTCGTTCGCAGCATTCATTACCGCTGGTGCCGTTCCGCCCTCGTGGAACGCCTCCGCTGCTAACCTCAGGCACGGAAAGCGCTCCAGGTCCGGGCGCTCAAAGTGAAACTGCCCGATGCGAAACAGATCCAGCGGAGCAACGCCGGCTTCAATTCTTTCGGGCCACGCGAGACCGTTAGCAATGGGTGTGCGCATGTCGGGACTACCAAGCTGCGCCAGAACGGACCCATCGGCGTACTCAACCATCGAATGAATGATGCTCTCCGGGTGGACATGCACTTCAATCATTTCCGGCGTGGTATTGAACAGCCAGCATGCTTCTATCAGCTCCAGCCCCTTGTTCATCAAGGTCGCGGAATCGACTGAGATCTTCTGCCCCATCGACCAGTTGGGGTGATTGCAGGCCTCGGCAGGCAGCACATTGCGCAGGGATTCGGCCGAGTGAGTACGAAACGGCCCACCGGAGGCAGTAAGCAGAATGCGAGTAATACCCGCACCACGGGTATCCCGGATCTTGTCCGGCGGCATACACTGGAAGATGGCGTTATGTTCGCTGTCGATCGGCAGAACGTCTGCACCCGACGCCAGAACGGCATCCATAAACAGCTTGCCCGACATAACCAGTGCTTCCTTGTTGGCAAGCAAAACGCGCTTACCCGCCCTCACTGCAGCAAGCGTAGGCGGTAATCCCACGGCTCCAACGATCGCCGCCATAACCGTATCGGAATCATCATCGCCCGCAACCTGGCATAACGCTTCCGAGCCGCCGAGAACCAGGACGGCAGGCAAATCACTTAACGCACGGGACAACGCTTCAGCCGCATTTTCATCGGCCATGACCGCATACCTGGGACGAAACTCATGGCAGAGTTCCACCATGCTGTCGACACTGGTACTGGCGGTTAGCGCTGAAACCGAAAACCGGTCCGGGTGGCGACGAATCACATCGAGTGTACTCAGGCCAATGGAGCCCGTCGCACCAAGTATCGAAACACGACGTTTCACAATAGTCACCATTGCCCCGTCGTCAACCAACCCATCAGCGTGATGATCAGGGCGAACACCGGGATGGCAGCCGTCAGGCTGTCGATTCTGTCCATGATACCGCCATGGCCCGGCAATAGCTGACTGCTATCCTTAATACCCCTGAAACGTTTCAGCATGCTTTCCAGCAGATCGCCAAGCACGGAAACGGCACCGGTAATCAGGCTGGCAACAACCAGAAGCAGCAACTGCATGGTGGTGGCTGAGGCCAGCACACTGATCACAATTGCGAAGATCGCGACCGCCACCAGACCACCCCAGACACCCGCCCAGGATTTTCCCGGACTGACCCTGGGTGCAAGCTTCGCTTTGCCAAACGCACGGCCGGCAAAATAGGCGCCGATATCCGCGACCCAGACCACGCAGAAAACATAAAGAATCAGTAGGAGGTTATTGGCACTGTCGCCGAACTGAAAGCCGCCAGTGCGAAGATGGTTAAGCCCTACCCACGCGGGAACCAGCACCAACAGGCCCATCAGGGCACGGGCAGGCACGCCGCCCCAGCGCTCTGAACCACCGGGGTAGTTTCTTACCAGCAGGAAACTCAGTACCCACCAGAACAATGCCAGCCAAAGCACCGCAACTGCCGGAACGTTCAGCAGTCCGTACAGCACCGCCGCGACCACAAGGGCATATACAACACGGGCCGCGGGCGCAGTCAGGCCGGACATGTTGGCCCACTCCCAGGCACCAACGGTAATAATGGCCCCGGTAAACAGGGCGAACCCCAGGGGCGGCAGGAAGAAAATTCCGCCAATCGCGATGGGGGCCAGGATAAGCGCGGTAATAATACGGGTTTTAAGCACGATATCGTTCGCTATCTTGTCGTTATTGTTCTGACGAAACGCTGGCTATCTGGTCGTCTGTCTGACCAAAACGGCGTTTCCGACCCGCATATGCCTGCAACGCGTGCCCCATTTCCTGCGCCTGGAAATCGGGCCAGTAAACGGGAGAAAAATACAGTTCGGTATAGGCCAGGTGCCAGAGCATGAAGTTGCTGATGCGTTGCTCGCCAGCCGTACGAATCATCAGGTCCGGCATGGGCAAGTCACCAATAGACAGATGTTGCTGAATAAGGTCATCGGTGATGTCGGAGGGCGCCAGCTCTCCAGAACGGACCTTCTCAGCCACTTTACGACTGGCTTGGGTGATATCCCAATGCCCGCCATAATTAGCGGCGATAACCAGCGTCATCCGGGTATTGTCGCGAGTAAGCGCCTCGGCGCGCTCCATATGTTCCTGCAGGTTTGTACTAAACGCGGAGCGATCGCCGATAATGCGCAGGCAGATGTCGTTGCGGTGCAACTTTTTGACTTCCCGCTCCAACGCAAACAGGAACAGGCGCATCAGAGCCGACACTTCATCCTCGGGACGGCGCCAGTTCTCGCTGGAAAACGCAAACAGGGTAAGTACCTCCACCCCTTCCCGGGCACAGGTTTCAACCACTGATCTCACTGCTTTCACGCCGGCTTTGTGGCCAGCGACACCTTTCAGTCGCCGGGCTTTGGCCCAGCGATTGTTACCATCCATGATAATGGCCACATGCCGGGGCCGGCTACCAGCCGAAACCGGAATCTCTGCGGATACACTTTCCGTCATGCAATCCCCTGTTCAGCCGATACCGGACAACTGCAATGGCACCGGCTGATCATTGTGCTGAATTGGACCGGCTGATCAGACAGCCATCAGGTCCTCTTCCTTGGCCTTGAGCTGCTTCTCGATCTCAGCGATATAACGGTCAGTCAACTTCTGGATTTCTTCCTCACCGTAACGCTCTTCGTCTTCGTTGATGTCTTTTTCCTTCAGCAGCTCTTTCAGCGTGCTGTTGGCATCGCGACGCGCGTTGCGGACGGAAACCTTGCCGTGCTCCGCATCAGCCCTGGCCTGCTTGACCATTTCCTTACGGGTTTCCTCGGTCAGCATCGGCATGGGAATTCGAATAACCTCACCGTTGTTGGACGGGTTCAGACCCAGATCCGACATCATGATCGCTTTTTCGATCTTCGGTAACAGCGGCTTTTCCCAAGGCGACACAGCCAACGTACGGTTATCCTCAACGTTCACGCTCGCCACCTGCTTGAGCGGTGTCTCCTGGCCGTAGTAATCCACGGTTACGCTGTCCAGGATGGACGGATGTGCTCGCCCGGTACGGATCTTGTTGAAAGCCCAGCTCAGGGATTCAAGGCTTTTCTTCATCTTCTTTTCAGCATCAGCTTTAATATCGTCAATCACTGCAGCGTCCTCGGATTCGTTGTACAAAATGTCTCAATCAGATTATTCAATCAGTGTGCCTTCCGACTCTCCGGTCACGATACGGGTCAACGCGCCAGAGCGGTTCATGTCGAAGACCCGGAGAGGCATGCCATGATCTCGCGCAAGACATATAGCGGTCAGATCCATCACGCCCAGCTTTTTGTCCAGCACTTCGTCATAGGTGAGACGATCGTATTTTTCCGCAGTCGGATCCTTGTAGGGATCGGCGGAATAAACGCCATCAACCTTGGTTGCCTTCAGCACGGCATCCGCTTCAATTTCGATCCCCCGCAAACAAGCGGCTGAGTCGGTCGTAAAGAACGGGTTACCGGTGCCTGCACAGAAAATCACCACATCGCCGTCTTTCAGGTCGCGTACCGCCCGGCGGCGATCATAATGCTCAACAATACCACTCATAGGGATGGCGGACATAACCCGGGTACGGATATTGGATCGCTCCAGGGCGTCACGCATAGCCAGTCCATTCATGACCGTTGCCAGCATGCCCATATGGTCGCCGGTCACCCTGTCCATGCCAGCGGCGTTCAACGCCGCACCGCGAAACAGATTGCCGCCGCCAACGACCAGGCCTACCTGAACACCAATGCCAATGAGCGAACCAATATCCAATGCCATCCGATCAAGCACTTTTGGATCAATGCCAAAATCGTGCTCGCCCATCAAGGCTTCACCACTGAGTTTGAGCAGGACGCGTTTGTATCTGGGCTGGGTATTGGACGACTTCGGCATGAGGATCCCCTTCTATGTGTCTGGCTTGGTGCCTGGCAGGACAAGCTTCTCAGGCTTGTATCTGACATACTCCTCAATAAAAAGGGGTATCTCAGATACAAGCCCGCCACGAGAACCGGAAAATTCCGGCTAACGTGGCAGACTTGGAAGGTGCCCCGGACATCGCCCTGGCACCTGTCAGAAGGATCAGGACTTGCCGGTACCTGCCGCAGCAGCGACCTCTGCCGCAAAATCCACTTCTTCCTTCTCGATACCTTCACCGACTTCCAGGCGAACAAAGCTAACCAGCTCACCGCCGTTGTCCTTAATCAGCTGACCCACGCTTTGGTCAGGATTCTTGACGAACGGCTGCTCGACCAGGCTGTTCTCCGCCAGGAATTTCTTGATCCGGCCACCCATCATCTTTTCGACGATTTCAGCAGGCTTGCCTTCCATATCAGGCTGGGCCTTGATGACCGCTTTTTCTTTCTCAAGCTCGTCGGCCGGCATGTCTTCCGGCTTGCCAACCCGCGGGTTAACAGCGGCAACGTGCATGGCAACGTCCCGAGCAACTTCAGCGCTGCCTGCGGTGAGGGCCACAACAGACGCAATCTTGTTGGTGCTGTGAACGTAAGCACCCACAACCGGGCCTTCCACCCGTACGATACGACGAACGGTGATGTTCTCGCCGATCTTCTGAACCAGCGCTTCACGCTTGGCTTCCAGATCGCCTTCCATCAGTTCGGCAACGTCTGTTCTGCTGTTCTCAAACGCAACATTCAGAACGTCGTTGGCGAAATTCATGAAGTTGTCATCACGAGCAACAAAATCAGTCTCGGAGTTCACTTCCAGGATGTAAGCGACAGTGTTGTCGTCAGACACCTTGATCAGGGAAACACCTTCAGCAGCGGTACGACCCGCCTTCTTGGCAGCCTTCAGGCCGGAAGACTTACGCAGCTCTTCAATTGCGGCATCAACGCTTCCGCCAGCTTCCACCAATGCCTTTTTGCATTCCATCATGCCAAGGCCGGTGCGCTCACGAAGCTCTTTGACCATTGCAGCAGTAATTGCAGCCATGTTCATTCCTCTTAACTGTTCCGAATTCTGGACCGGTGTGCCCGGAGGTAAACCACGGGCACACCCTACAACCTGTTCGCGAAGGAACTATTACTCCGCAGCGGGAGCAGCACCTTCCGCGTCTTCGCTGACTTCTACAAACTCGTCAGCGCCGGCACCGGCAGACTGGGCCGCTTCGATGCAGGTTTCAGCAACGGCCTGCACGTAAATCTGGATCGCGCGGATGGCATCGTCGTTGCCCGGAATCACGTAATCAACGCCGTCAGGGTCGCTGTTGGTATCAACAACGCCGATCACAGGAATGCCCAGCTTGTTGGCTTCCTTGATGGCGATACGCTCGTGGTCAACATCGATCACGAACATGGCGTCCGGCAGGCCACCCATGTCCTTGATACCGCCGATTGAACGCTCAAGACGGTCCATTTCGCGGGTACGATCCAGAGCTTCTTTCTTGGTCAGCTTGTCGAACGTACCGTCCTGGCTCTGTGCTTCCAGGTCGCGATAGCGACGGATTGACTGGCGAATGGTCTTGTAGTTGGTCAGCATGCCGCCCAACCAGCGATGGTTCACGTATGGCTGACTGGAGCGCAGTGCTTCTTCCTTGATGATCTTGGCCGCCGCACGCTTGGTGCCAACGAACAGGATCTTGTTCTTGTTGCCCGCGAGGTTATGAACGAAGTTCAACGCATCGTTCATGGCAGGAACAGTCTGCTCAAGGTTGATGATATGAATCTTGTTGCGAGCGCCGAAGATGAACTTCGACATTTTCGGGTTCCAGTAACGAGTCTGGTGACCGAAGTGGGCGCCTGCTTTCAGCAGGTCACGCATATTTACCTGAGCCATGATATTTACCTTTTTAGCTTCGGGTTAGTCCTCCACACGTCCGATTGCCCCAACCTGGCTCCGTCGCCTTTATATAGAGACAACATGAGCAGGCACCCTGGGACAACGTGCCGACGTGTGTGCGAATTTGCCGGATTTGTTTCCAGCGGGCGCGTTTATACCATAAATCGCCCGCCGGATTCCATTAATTTGTGTCCCGTAAAGCACTGCAAAACCGCCTCTTCCTTGTACCGGGCAACACTCCCCCTTAAAATGCGTGTTTGATCCAAATCAACGGGAACCCCAATGCAGGTATCGATCAAGACTCCGGAAGAAATCGAGAAGATGCGTGTCGCTGGCCGCCTGGCGGCCGAAGTTCTTGAGATGATTGGCGAACACGTCAAACCGGGCGTAACAACCGAGAAGCTCGACAGTATTTGCCACGCTTATATGGTGGACGAGCAAAAGACCATTCCGGCGCCGCTGAACTACAAGGGTTTCCCGAAATCGGTATGCACCTCAGTGAATCATGTGGTCTGCCACGGCATCCCGAACGAGAAAAAGGTGCTGAAGGACGGTGACATCGTCAATATCGACGTCACGGTAATCAAAGACGGATGGCACGGTGATACCAGCAAGATGTTCATCGTCGGCAAGCCCAAGCCCGGCAGCGAACGCCTGATCCAGATCACCCAGGAGTGTCTATATAAAGGTATTGAACTGGTGAAGCCTGGCGCCCGGCTGGGCGACATTGGTCACGTGATCCAGCAGCATGCTGAGAAGCATCGCTATTCTGTGGTCCGGGACTATTGCGGCCACGGCATTGGAAAGGTGTTTCACGAAGACCCTCAGGTGATGCACTACGGCAAGCCCGGCACCGGGATGGAGCTGCAGGAAGGCATGACCTTTACCATCGAACCGATGATTAACCAGGGAAAGTACCACACCAAGCTGCTGCCGGATGGCTGGACCGTGGTGACCAAGGATCATAAGCTCTCCGCGCAATGGGAGCACACTATCCTGGTGACGTCGGACGGCTACGAAGTACTGACCAAGCGCACGGAAGAGTCATTCTAGGTGGACCTCAGCGAACTGGAATCCAGGATAAGCAACGACATCTCACCTGTTGTAGCAGCCCGGGAGCTGTTGAAGGAACGCTACAACGCAGACGCAGAAGCGTTCCGGCAGGGAGCTGATGTTCGCGCACTGGTCCATTCTCGGTCCGGAACCCTGGATACCGTTCTTGCCCTGATCTGGAACCGCTACGCCTTTGCCGCCTCTGCCGATATCTCTCTCGTTGCAGTCGGCGGCTATGGCCGGGGAGAGCTCCACCCTCACTCGGATATTGATCTGTTGATCCTCACCCGGAGCGGTATAGAAGAGAACTGGCAGGAAGACCTTGGCGCCTTCATAACACTCCTGTGGGACCTGAAGCTGGATATCGGCCACAGCGTCCGCAGCATTCAGGAAAGCATGGATGCCGCCAGAGAAGACGTCACGATTCTCACCAACCTGTTGGAAACCCGCACCATCGCCGGCCCGGATGACTTACGCGACGAACTCAGTCATCAGGTTTATTCAGACGCCATCAGCTCTGACCGCGATTACTTCATCGCCAAACGGGAAGAGCAAAAGCAGCGCCACGCGAAATACGGGGACACGGAGTACAACCTTGAGCCCAATGTAAAAGGCTCTCCAGGCGCGCTGCGGGATATACAGACCATCGGCTGGATTACCAAGCGACACTTCGGCCTGCAGAATATCGCGGATCTGACACGCTTCAGCATCCTGACCGAAGAAGAGCACCGGATACTATTGCAGGGCGAAACCTTCCTGTGGCGACTTCGCTTCGGCCTGCAGCTGATTGCCGACCGCAACGAGAATCGCCTCCTGTTTGACCATCAACGGGCACTCGCCCAGATGTTGGGTTACAAGGATGAGGGCAAGCGGCTGGGCGTCGAGTTGATGATGCAGTCCTACTACCGCACCGTGCTGGCCCTGGCGGAGCTGACCGACGTTATTCTTCAGTACTACGACGAGGCCATCCTCGGCGCCGGAAGTGACGACGACATCCTGCCCCTGAACAAGCGCTTCCAGATTCGCAACTACTACATTGAAGCCGTCAACAATCAGGTCTTCGCCTACGCGCCCTATGCCATCATGGAAATATTCGTTCTGATGGCGCAGCATCCGGAGATCAAGGGCATCCGCGCCACCACCATCCGCTCACTGCGGGCGCACCGCCACCTGATTGACGACGCTTTCCGCTCGGATCTGGCCGTTACATCCCTGTTCATGGAACTGCTGCGGACGCCCCACGCCCTCGACCAGACCCTGTCGGCCATGAAGAAATACAACGTGCTGGGTCGCTACCTCCCCGAATTTGGCCAGATCATCGGCCAGATGCAGCACGACCTGTTCCACATCTACACCGTGGACGCCCACACCATGCGGGTGATCCGCAACATGGTGCGGCTGGACAGCGCCGACGCCCGCAATGAATACCCGTTGGCATCCCGACTGATTCACAGGCTACCAAAACTCGAAACCCTGTATATTGCGGGCCTTTATCATGATGTAGCCAAAGGCCGGGGTGGCGATCACTCAGAGCTGGGCGCAATTGATGTCGAGAGCTTCTGCGAACGCCATCACCTCAGCGAGCGGGACACCCAACTGGCCTCCTGGCTGGTGGAAAATCATTTGCTGATGTCGATGACCGCCCAGCGCAAGGACATCTCCGACCCGGACATCATTCACGGCTTTGCCCGCGCCGTGCCCAGCCAGGTGCACCTGGACTACCTTTACGTGCTGACGGTGTGCGATATCAGCGCCACCAACCCAAAGCTTTGGAACACCTGGCGCGCCTCGCTGTTGCGCCAGCTTTACATCGAGACCAAGAGGGCACTCAGACGCGGCTCGGAAACGCCGGTAGACCGCCAGGAATGGGTGCGCGCCACTCAGTCCGAGGCACGGGAGATTCTCCACGCCCAGAACATGACGGACGAACAGATCGACGGAATCTGGGAAACCCTGGACGAAGACTACTTCCTGCAGGATTCCACGGTAGACATTGCCTGGCAGACCGCTGCCATCATCCGCCATGGCGATGATCCCGACCCGCTGGTGCTGATTCGTGACACCCGGGGCGGCCCTACTGACGGCTACTCCCAGATCATCATTTATATGAGTGACCGTATTGACCTGTTCGCGGCCACCACGGCGGTGCTGGAACAACTTAACCTCAACATCGTCGATGCTCGCATCAGCTCAAGCGAAGGCCCTTTCTCCATCAGTTCCTACATTGTGCTGGACGAAAAAGGCAAACCCCTGGGCATTGACCCGGCCCGCAAGGACCGGGTTCGCATGCGCCTGATTGAGGAACTGGATGACCCGGAAGATTACCCTGACATCATCCACCGCCGCACTCCCAGACAGCTGAAGCACTTTGCCTTCCCCACGGAAGTGACCTTCTCCAATGACACCATCAACCAGCGCACGGTGATGGAGGTGATCACACCGGACCGCCCGGGGTTGCTGGCCCGCGTTGGACAGGTATTGTTGGAGCATCGCGTGCGGCTAACCAACGCCAAGATTGCGACGCTGGGTGAACGGGTGGAAGACGTATTCTTTGTAACCGACGAGCACGGCGAGCAGATCAGCGACCCCGCAGTCTGCCAGGCCCTGCAGCAGGATCTTTGCCAAATGCTGGATGACACCCAATGAACCCCGACCTGGACAGGCTACACCCCTACCCGTTCGAGAAATTGACCAAACTCAAGTCCGGCATCAGCGTTCCCAAGGACCTGACGTCGATTTCCCTGGGCATTGGTGAGCCCAAGCATCCGTCTCCGGAATTCGTCAAACAGGTGATCTCGGATAATCTGGACAAACTCGCCAATTACCCTACAACGAAAGGCACCGACGAACTGCGTCAGGCCATCGCGCGCTGGGCCACCCGCCGCTTTGAACTGACAC
This sequence comes from Marinobacter sp. UBA3604, assembly GCF_002375325.1. Lineage (NCBI taxonomy): Bacteria > Pseudomonadati > Pseudomonadota > Gammaproteobacteria > Pseudomonadales > Marinobacteraceae > Marinobacter > Marinobacter sp. UBA3604. The sequence goes on along the minus strand of NZ_DFMB01000053.1, from coordinate 4,594 downwards.
CCGGATCACTGACGCCTGAGCACCATATCGTTCCGGTGAATGGCACTCGCGAAGGCATCTTCTCGCTGGTGCAATCGGTGGTGGAATCCAGCCAGAGCGCCACCGTGGTCAGCCCCAACCCGTTTTACCAGGTCTACGAAGGCGCTGCGTTCCTCGCCGGCGCAACGCCCCATTACCTTGCCTGCGACGCAGACAGCCATTTTATACCGGACTTTGACAAGGTTCCGAAATCCGTATGGAAAAACTGCCAGGTGCTGTTCCTGTGCTCACCGGGCAACCCCAGCGGTTCTGTGATTCCCCGGGAGACATTGGCGCGGGTCATCGAACTGGCGTGCGAGCATGACTTCATCGTCGCGTCCGATGAATGCTATTCCGAGCTCTACCCGGACGAACGTCAGCCGCCGGAAGGATTACTGCAAACCTGTGCCGCTATTGGCCGCAACGATTTCGCCCGCTGCGTCGTGTTCCACAGCCTGTCGAAGCGGAGCAACTTGCCGGGCCTGCGGTCCGGTTTCGTGGCCGGCGATGCCGATATCCTCAAAGGCTATCTCAAATACCGCACCTACCATGGCTGCGCCATGCCCATACACAACCAGCTGGCGAGCATTGCCGCCTGGAGCGATGAAGACCACGTGCGGGAGAACCGGGCGGCCTACCGCGCCAAGTTTGAGGCGGTGGTACCCATCCTGCGGGAAGTGATGAACGTGGACTTTCCCGATGCCGGGTTCTACCTCTGGCCGGAAACCCCGATGGACGACGAAACGTTCGCGCGGGAACTGTCGGCCCAGCAGAATGTGCACGTGCTCCCCGGGCGCTACCTCTCTCGCACTGTCGATGGCCATAATCCTGGCGAAAACCGGGTAAGGATGGCCCTGGTGGCGCCGGTTGAAGAATGCGTGGAAGCGGCCAAACGCATTGTGACTTTTGTAAAGGCAAACAGGACATGAAACTCTACGGCATTCGAAATTGCGACACTGTCAAGAAAGCCCGGAAATGGCTGGACGACGCCGGCATCGACTACGAATTCCACGACTTCAAGAAGGACGGGCTGGACACTGCCCGGCTCAGCCAATGGGAGCAGGCGGCCGGCTGGGAGGTGTTACTGAACCGTCGCGGCACCACGTGGCGCAAACTTCCGGACGAGGTTCGTGATAATATTAGCGCCCAATCCGCCCACGACCTGATGCTCGACAATCCGTCCATCATCAAGCGGCCCGTGGTTGAGCACGGCGACACGGTCAGCGTCGGCTTTAGTGCCGATGAGTGGGCCGAACGATTCAAACACTGAGAACCAGGAGCACATCAATGAGTTTTGCATTCGGAATTGGTATCGGCACCCAGAACAATCAGGGCGAGTGGCTGGAAGTGTTTTACCAGCAGCCGGTCATCACCCCCGATAACGGCCTCATCGAAGTGGCTCAAAACGTTCTGGATTACCAGGGAGGCAATCAGGCGGTATCGGTGACGCCCGATCAGCTCAAGGCGCTCTCGGACGGATTACGACAGCTGGGCCAGATGGAGCAATCCGCCCTGGCGGGCAAAGCTGCCGAGAGCCGGCGCCCGGTCGTGGTGACCCTACTGGACACCGACGACACTGCCTCCAGCACGCCAGAGGTCTACCTCAAGCTGCACCTGATCTCCAGCCGCCAGGCCAGACCCCATGAGCTGAAACTGGACGGCATTTTCGGCCTGCTACCAAACCTGGCCTGGACCAGCGAAGGCGCCATCGACCTGAACGAACTGCCAGAGCGCCAGCTCAAGGCGCGCCTCGAAGGCCGCACCCTGGAAGTGAAGTCCGTCGACAAGTTCCCGCAGATGACGGATTACGTGGTACCAAAAGGCGTGCGCATCGCCGACACTGCCCGTGTTCGCCTGGGCGCCTATGTGGGTGAAGGCACCACCGTGATGCATGAAGGCTTTATCAACTTCAATGCCGGCACCGAAGGCACCAGCATGATCGAAGGCCGCATCTCCGCCGGCGTGATGATCGGCCAGGGCTCGGACCTCGGCGGCGGCTGCTCCACCATGGGCACCCTGTCTGGCGGTGGCAACATCATCATTTCCGTTGGTGAGAACTGCCTGATCGGCGCCAATGCCGGTATCGGCATTCCCCTGGGTGACCGCTGCAAAGTCGAAGCGGGCCTGTACATTACCGCCGGCACCAAGGTAGCCCTGCTGGACGACAACAACGAACTGGTTGAAGTCATCAAGGCACGGGATTTGGCCAACAAGCCGGATCTTCTGTTCCGCCGTAACAGCCAGACTGGCGCGGTTGAATGCAAGACCAACAAGTCCGCCATCGAGCTGAACGAAGAACTGCATGCAAACAACTAATTCCGCAGAGCTTTCCCCGACCCTCAAGCTCGCCGTTGACCTGATCCGCCGGCCATCCGTTACCCCGGACGACGCCGGCTGTCAGGAACTGATGATGTCGCGGCTCTCTGCCCTTGGCTTCAAGGGCGAGGCCCTGCGCTTTGGCGAAACCGACAACCTTTGGGCCCGCAAGGGTTCGGAAGGCCCCCTGCTGGCGTTTGCAGGCCATACAGATGTTGTGCCCACCGGTCCGGAGAAAAACTGGCGTCATCCGCCGTTCGAGGCGGTGATTGACGATGGCTTTCTTCATGGCCGGGGCGCAGCTGACATGAAAGGCAGCCTGGCGGCCTTTGTCACAGCCTGCGAGCGGTTTGTGACAAACCATCCCGATCATCGGGGCTCTATTGCCTTGCTGATCACCAGTGACGAGGAAGGTCCGGCCCAGGACGGCACCGTGAAAGTGGTGGAAACCCTGGAAGCCCGGAATGAAAAAATCGACTGGTGCCTGATTGGTGAACCGTCCAGCACCCGTGAGGTGGGCGATGTCATCAAGAACGGCCGCCGGGGCTCGCTCCATGGCTATCTCACAGTACAGGGCACACAGGGGCACGTGGCCTACCCGCACCTGGCGGAAAACCCGATTCATACCGTTGCCCCGGCTCTGGACGCCCTCGCGAAGGAATTCTGGGACAGTGGCAATGACTTCTTCCCGCCAACCACCTTCCAGATCACTAGGATCGAAGCTGGCACCGGGAGCAACATCATCCCCGGCGAGTGCCTGGTTCACTTCAATTTCCGCTACTGCACGGAAAACACAGCGGAAAGCCTGGAAGAAAGAGTGGTTGCCATTCTCGACCGCCACGAGTTGAAGTATGACCTGCAATGGCATCTGAGCGGCCGGCCATTCCTGACCGATAGTGGATCGTTGGTTTCGGCGGCACAAAGTGCCATCCGCTCCGTTACCGGCAGGGAAACCGAGCTGTCTACCTCGGGCGGTACGTCGGATGGACGCTTTATCGCTCCGACCGGCGCCCAGGTTCTGGAACTTGGCCCCATCAACGCCACCATCCACAAAGTCAATGAGTGCGTGAAAGCCGCAGACCTGGACACCCTGTCAGAGATTTACGAGCAGGTACTTGTGGAACTGCTGGCCTGATCAGTAGTGGGGAGGAGGCGTTTCGTCCTCCTCCTTTCTGATGTTCGATGACGACACTTCCTTGAGCTGAGTGTTCAGCTGCTTCTTCGCCTCCCAGAGTTCCCGGATATCCAGCTCCTGACGGGCCACCTGCTCGCTCAGGGTATGAATGATGTCGTCCTGGAATGCCAGACGCGTTTCCAGTTCGTCCAGCCGGGCTTGCAGATCTTTGTCGCTCATAAGGTTTTTGGTTCTCCGGGAAGGATTCCCATCAAGGTATTGTGTGATCAATTTGGTGTCGGCGGACACGCCGCTTGGTCAGCGCTCCCCGTTATCTGGTATCATCCCGCTTTTGCCCGCCGGGGAACCTGCAAGACCCGTTTATGTCCTGCTGGCCCCAGCGGTTTTCACCGCCGGAGACCCGATTTTACCCGATATCCGGCTCTTTATCGTTAGCGTTAGATGAATGGAGAAACTTCAGTCCATGCAAAACCCAGCAAAAGCGATCGTCCTTGCTCTCCTGGTCGCGATTCCGTCACCTTTTATCCTCGGTTTTCTGTTGGTGACTTTCACCCCGGAACTCTTCCAGATTCTGTCTCAGGCCGGCACTAGCGAGGAAGCAACCAGTACCACGTTTGTATTGGGCAGCGCCCAGGGCATCGCAGCCTATATTATTGCGGTTGTCCTTTTCGGCCTGGCAGGCTTCGTTACCGTCGCTCTGGCAGCCAAGAAACCCTCAGCCGTGAAGCAGCAAGCGCCTCGCGCCAGCACGGCACCTCGCCAGCCGGCCCCGCGCAAGCAGCAATCCCAACCGGATTACGAGGATGACGATGACTACGACGACAGCACCCCTGAAGGCAATGAGGAAGGCACCGTCAAGTGGTTCAACGTCAAGAAAGGCTTCGGGTTTATCGTTCGCGATAGCGGCGATGAAGTCTTTGTACACTTCCGCGCCATTCGTGGCCGTGGCCGCCGGGTATTGCGCCAGGGCCAACTGGTCCGGTTCAGCGTTGTCGAAGCGGACAAGGGCCTTCAGGCGGACAACGTGTCCATTCTGAGCGACTGATCCACGAGAACGTGCATCACAAAAAAGGGGGCAGCCAACCGGCTGCCCCCTTTTTTATGGTTCATCGCACTTTACCGGGA